>JBLIBC010000189.1:0-5658 GCA_047632015.1 Glaciecola sp. | reverse complement strand
TGTAATGACGTTATTCTTTACGAAAAAATCACCTGAGCTGCACGTATCACTTTCATTGCTAAGAGTGTCAGTAGTATAGACTGTTACTGATCCAGCTTTATTATCGGTTTCTTTAAAACTCCAAAAGTAATCAAATCCTGTAACTGGAGCGGTTATTAATTCCCATTGCCCATCAAAATCTACTGCATCTTTAGTGCAAGAGATTGATGCCAGTAGGACAGTAAAAAAACAAATTATACTAATTACTTTTCTCATTTTTTTTTATGCTCAGAATTTAACTAACCGCGATTCACAAATATAAGTAAATATATTATTTATGTCAAACCTTGAATCTTGGAAATAATTGCACTGCTGGAATAACCTGGTAAAAAAGCTATTGTGCAGACTTTGCCACCAATCGATTTCACAAATTGACCACCCACGATGTTTTCGATTGAATAATCATCTCCTTTTACAAGAACGGCTGGTTTAATTAATTTAATTAGGTGCAGCGGGGTATTTTCATCAAATTTAAGAACGTAATTCACACTTTCAAGAGCAGCAAGCATACTTGATCTGAAAAAGAAATCGTTTATTGGTCGCGAATTTCCTTTAATGCGTTTTATGCTCTCGTCACTGTTAATTCCAATTATCAGAATGTCTCCAAGTTTTTTAGCCTCTTCCAAATAAGCTACATGTCCTGGATGCATGATGTCAAAACATCCATTAGTAAACACTATTGATTTCCCTTCTTTTGTTATTGAAGTCAGGGTGTCTTTTATGCTGCTGGTATCAAGGACTTTTTCGGTGAACATTATTTAAGGATGCTGTTGGTGCTTGAGTCTGGAAATATGATTGTAGGTTTAAATTGCTTTGCTTTTTCAAATTCCATTTGAGCGTAGGAAATTATAATAACAGTGTCTCCAACTGCTACTCGTCGCGCTGCGGGACCATTAAGACAAACTTTCCCTGATCCTTTTTCTCCAGTTATTACATAGGTTTCAAGTCGCTCACCATTGTTTATGTTAACAATTTGCACTTTCTCTCCTTCAATGATATTAGATCCTATCATTAAATCTTCGTCAATGGTAACGCTTCCGATGTAATTCAAATCGGCTTCAGTAACAGTTACTCGGTGTATTTTTGATTTTAAAACTTCAATTAACATAATGCAAAGTTAAAAAGAATTAAGATTACTATCGTGATAGCATCTCATTAAATAAGTGTAAGTATTTTTGTGCTGTGTCATTATTACTTAAGTTTTGTTCAATGTGCTTTTTACCCTCTACACCTAACGCTTGACTTTTATCTGGGTTATCGTGTAAATAGATTATGGCATCAGCTATTGCCTTCGGATTTTTTGTGGGCACAATCAAACCGGTTTTACGATCATCAATTAAAATTTTATTTCCAGGTACATCAGTAATTATTGAAGTCACACCCAATGACATGGCTTCTATTACTGATTTAGTCAAGGTTTCTTGATCAACAGAGGGTAATACAAATGCATCACCACTTTTGATTATTGATAAGTTGTCTTTTCTGAACCCTACCAAATGGATGTTGTTTTTACGTTCTAAGGAATTAATTAATTTTAAATTGATTTTGTCTTCATGACCAGTACCCATTATGATAAAGTGGACTGGGTATTGATTTCCTATGTATTTCATCGATTCAATTAAGAAACGGACTCCCTTAACTGGTCTGGCATTCGCAGTGCAGCAAACAACAAAAGCATTTTTAGGAATGCTAAATAAGCTCAAATCATACGTGTTTTCATTGTTATACCACGATGCATCATGCCCCTTATGAATCGTAATCGCTTTATGGTTGACGAAGAAAGATTGTTTTTGTAATAATAATGCTGCAGATTCTGCATTGCAAATAACCTTGTCGACTCGAGGGTTCAAGTATTTCAGATAAGCAAAAGGATCCCACGACGAAATATTTCCAGCACAACCTCTATATAATATAACTTTTGTTTTTAGAAACATGGCCGAAATCAATCCATTAATTATTGCTTTACTATTATATAACAACAAAAGGTCATGCTTTCCTGTGGTAAGCATGTTTTTAAACAATGAAATGCTTTGTAGACTAATTTTTTTTCGAGGTGTGTGATCAATTACTGTAATGCCAGCTGCAATAAATTTACTGGCATAATGTGATTTTTTATCAGTAACAATATCAATTTTGACTCCTAAAGCTGCAAGTTTCAAAAAAATTTCAGCCTCAGGTCTTGCAGATAGTGTATTGGAATAATTACTAACAACTAATATTTTTATTTTTGTTGACATCTATTACTAGTAAAATTAAGATTATTTACAGACATCGTCTATCTTAGTCACTATTAAATCATAAAATAGCGCTCGGTGGAAAAAAAGTCTAATGTTAAAGTAATTGTGCTGGCAGTGTTACTGTTATTGTCAGTCGTAGCAAATTTTTATCAAGGAGTTTCATATGGAATTGTCAAGGAAGAATCTGCTGAGAAATACGATAATTTATCGGAACAGCACAAAAGCATTAACAATTTGTATGATGAAAGCTTGATCTTGGTAGAGGAGTTTAAAGCAGATAACCACCAATTGAGTGAGGATTTGATAAGTAAGGTAGATGAATTAAAACAAGTTAAAAAAGATATTGAACAAATTAAATCTACTGTTAAGAATAAAAGTGATCAACTGAAAGCCCTACAAAAGAAGTATGCAAAAATCGTGTCTTTGAACAGGGCATTGGAAGACAAAATAGATGAGATTTTAGTAGAGAACAAATTGTTGTTTGAAAAAAATGATTCTTTAAAAGAAAACGTAGAAGCTCTTACTCAAGAAAAATCATCAATGGGTGATCAAATCAATTCAGGATCTAAGATTAAATCGGAATATGTAACGGTATCGGCGTTCAAGAAACGCTCGAATGGTAAGTTTAAGGAAACCATCATGGCGAAAAGAGTTAATAAAATAGATGTGAGTTTAACGTTATTGGACAATCCGATTTCACCGCTAGGGGAAAAGACCGTTTATTTAAGGATAATAGCGCCAAGTAAAGTTGAGCTTGGTAGTCCGTTGATGAGGAGTGATGAATTTAGGGAGGAAGGGAAATCTGAACCAACTAAATTCTCAGCTAAGAAGGTATACACTTATACAGGTAAAAATCAAGACATGACTATTTCTTACGAAGAGGAAAGCGAAGATGTGAAGTTTGAAAAAGGAATGTACCTAATTGAAATCTACGTTGACAATTATTTCAGTGGTAGGTCGAGTTATTACCTCAAATAGCTTTCTTGCGTTTATGTTTTACGACTGCTGAACATTCAAATTTTATTCTTGTGATATGCTTTGAATAGTACATGTACGATTTCAATTAAACAGTGAAAAATTCTTACGCTTGTTATTAGTAATTTTAGTAGTGTCTTTGATGATGCGGTGTGAAATTGAATTTTGGTAGTTAAATAAAAGAAATTGAACAGTAAGGGTTGATAAAAAAACAGACAATTCACTATAGGGTGAATTACCTTGGCTATATTTAAACAAAAGTATTCGATTTCATGGAGGCATATGTAAAAGTGAGTGAACAAGGCAAGGTAGCCGTAGTGGAGTTTTTTCATCCAAAAAGTAACGCCATGAGTTCAAAGATGCTCATCAAGCTAGCTCAGGAAATAGATACTTTGGCTAAACGAGAGGATTTAAATGTGATCGCAATTCAAAGTAAAGGGGAGGTGTTTTGCGCAGGTGCCTTTTTTGATGAGCTACTAGAAATTAATGATTCAGCGCAGGGTGAGCAGTTTTTTTTAGGTTTTGCAAAAGTTATACTAGCTATTAAAATGTCAAAAGCACTTGTGCTCACAAAAGTACAAGGGAAAGCAGTAGGAGGTGCTGTAGGGATAATTGCTGCTTCTGATTACCTAATTGGATCAAATGATGCAAAAGTTAGATTGTCAGAACTCACGATTGGTTTAGGTCCGTTTGTTATAAGTCCCGTAATTAAAAGTAAAATCACAAATACTTCTTTTATGCACCTAGCATTAAATCCCCAATCGTGGTTTGATGCCGAATGGTGTCTTCAAAATAAACTATTTAATAGCTGTGTCAACATAAATGAGCTTGATTTTGCATTTGAGCAAAAGCTGGAGGAATTATCTTCATATAATACAAAAGCAATTCACTGCTTGAAATCAGAAGAAAACCTTACTGCTTTAGAAAGCGAGCTACATCGTTTGGCAATTGTGAGTGGTGATTTAGTAACAAGTTCTGACACAAAGAGAATACTTAAAACATTTATTGATAGATGAATATACTAATTACTGGAGTTTCGCGAGGGATTGGCGAGGAGTTATTAAACCTCGCAATAAAGTCAGATAACATTACCCGAATTTTTGCATGTACTTCATCTGGTGAAGCTTTCAAAGACAATAAAAAGGTAAAGTTTCTTCAGTTTAACTTCAATGAGCAAGAATCCATTGAGGCGTTGGCGGCTTCAATAGATGGTGCAGAGATCAATATCATGATTAATAATGCTGGATTTTTACAACAGCAATTATATAAAGACATGACATTGACAGACGCTAAGAAGATATTTGACATCAATTTTTGGGGCCCATACATGTTAATCCAAATATTGCTTCCTAATTTAATTAAAGGGAAAGGACATGTGGTAAATATAGGTAGCATGGGTGGCTTTCAGGGAAGCGGAAAGTTTTCGGGTCTTTCAGTTTACAGTGCAAGTAAAGCTGCTTTAGCTAATTTAACTGAGTGTTTAGCTGAAGAACACAAAGATCATCACGTTTCTTTTAATTGTTTAGCATTAGGAGCTGTAGATACTGAAATGCTAAAAAAAGCTTTTCCTACATATAAGGCAGACATTACTCCTTATACTATGGCAAAATTTATATTGAATTTCGCCATGAATTCGGGATCTGTTATAAATGGTAAGGTAATACCTGTGTCTACATCGACTCCTTAAGTGATTAATATAACTTCCGAATCAATCTTGAGTAATTTTTCTGTCTCTAAATCAGTACGTTATAAAAAAGATTAAAAAATAGTGCAAATAAATTTTGCTGTCAGCTAAATTGAATCTATATTTGCGTCCCCGTTGACAAAAAGGGTACGTTCTTCCAAACATCAGCACACTACATTAATACCAGAGTGATAGTATTAAAGAAGTTTAATACTAGATGATTTAGAAAGCTGACAAAAAATATTTCAAATTTATTTTGGTAGAACCAAATAAGTTAATATCTTTGTCGCCCCGTTAGAAACAACGGTACGTTCTTCCAAACATCAGCACACTACATTAATACCAGTGTGATAGTATTAAAGAAGTTTAATACTAGATGATTTAGAAAGCTGACAAAAATATTTCAAATTTATTTTGGTAGAACCAAATAAGTTAATATCTTTGTCGCCCCGTTAGAAACAACGGTACGTTTTTTAAGCATAAGTTTGATTTCTATTCGACAGTAATGTCGGTTATTATATAGAAGAAGTTCTTTGAAAGATTGAAGTTAATATAAGCGTTTATATCGAAATTTATTTCGAAAGACGATAAGACCAAGCTAGATATATTTAATTTATACTATACAACGAAGAGTTTGATCCTGGCTCAGGATGAACGCTAGCGGGAGGCTTAACACATGCAAGTCGAGGGGCAGCATTTCTAGCTTGCTAGAAGATGGCGACC
>JBLIBC010000188.1:0-5670 GCA_047632015.1 Glaciecola sp. | reverse complement strand
TTCCATGTTTGAAAACGTGGTGCTTTATCACCCTGAATACAGTGAAAACGAAAATGGTGATCGAATTCGAAATTGGCGAGAGCATATAAAATCTCCAGACGACATTTGGAAGGAGATCCTTAAAGTGGCCAATTATCCGGGAATGACTTCGTCACCTAAATTACAACCCATTGAAACTAGGTTGGTCATGTTGCAAACAGGAATGCGCGCACCTATGGGAATTAAAATGCTTGGGCCTGATCTAGAAACCATTGAAAACTTTGGTTTTCAATTGGAAAAGGTTTTAAGGAATGTACAAGGGGTGAAGCCTGAAGCTGTATTTGCTGATAGAATGGTTGGAAAACCCTACTTAATAGTGGACATTGATCGTCAAAAAATAGCTAGGTATGGGTTGTCAATTGGTACCGTTCAAATGCATTTAAAAACAGCAATTGGAGGAACAATCTTAGGTCAAACAGTGGAAGGAAGAGAGCGGTATTCAATAAAAGTAAGGTACCCAAGGGAATTAAGGAACAGCCCTGATAAATTAAAAGACGTATTAATCACAGCTGAAAATGGAGTGCAAATACCTCTTGGGGATTTAGCGGATATTAAATACCAACAAGGACCTCAGGTGATTAAGAGTGAAAACTCCTTTTTAATTGGTTATGTTTTGTTTGATAAACAAGGACAGGTATCCGAGGTAGAGGTAGTTGAAAATGCACAAAAAGCAATTGATGATGCAGTGAAAAGGGGACAGGTAGTAGTTCCAAATGGCGTGAGCTATAGTTTCACGGGAACCTATGAAAATCAAGTAAGGGCATTTAAGAAGTTACTTCTTGTGTCCCTGTTAGCGTTAGTGGTCATTTTCTTAGTGCTGTATTTACAGTTCAAAAGCATCGGGACTTCGCTAATGGTGTTTGCTGGAATTCTGGTTGCATTTTCAGGGGGGGTCCTGATGATGGGATTATATGGAACCAACTGGTTCATGAACATTGATTTACTTGGTCAAAACCTGCGTGATGTATTTCAAATTGATACCATCTATTTGAGTGTTGCTGTAGGAGTAGGTTTTATTGCTTTGTTTGGAATTGCTACTGATGATGGGGTTGTGATGGCTACTTATTTACAGCAGCAATTTAAAGTGAACAAACATGATACAATCCAAGAGGTGAAAGACACAGTTGTTCAAGCGGGAATGAGAAGGATTCGACCTTGTTTAATGACTACTGCCACCACGCTTCTGGCATTGTTACCTATCCTAACATCAAGTGGTAAGGGAGCCGACATCATGATTCCAATGGCTATTCCAATATTTGGAGGGATGACAGTGGCCATCATCACGCTGTTTGTTGTTCCAGTTTTATATGCGGTCAAAGAAGAATTAAAAACTAAAAGAAAGGAGGTCGATTATGAAAATTAAAATTATCATATTATTTGTTTGTTTTACTGCAGTATTACAAGCTCAAAACTTAGACAGTCTGTTGGTTTGGTCAGCAGATCATCATCCTGAATTGAAGGCTGCTTATCTCAATTATGAAGCCTCTTTACAAAAGGTTTACGGCACAGGTTTTTTACCTGAACCCATGTTTTTATTTGGGTATTTTATTGGTTCGCCAGAAACCAGACTGGGACCTCAAATTGCAAGTGTTGGATTACAGCAAATGTTTCCATGGAAAGGAACATTGAAAGCTCAAAAAAGCATTGCTGTCGCTCAATCCAAAATGCAGTTTAAAAGATTTAGCTTACTTAAAATTGGATTATTTAAGGATGTTAAAAAACTGTATTATGAAGCGCAAAATAAAGAGGAGAATGTTAAACTATTAACAGAAAACATAGAGCTGTTAGAACAGGTAAAATCAATTGGACTAGCTAGAGTGGAATCTGGCAGTGGATCAACAACTGATATTTTAAGATTGAATCTTAAAATAGAGGAAATGAAGACCAATAGAAGCACAGCAAATGTTCATTTGAAAGGTTATGTAGAGCAGCTTTGTTTGCTAACAGGAAAGCCTCATTTAAAACTAGTTTTCAAAAATGGAATTGATGACAGTGTCGAACAAAGTGACATAAAGACTCTTGATTCTATTGTGAATCATCCAATGATAGCCATGTCAAAAGAAAAGCTAGCAATAAATAATGCTCAAAAGAGGATCATTGCTCAAAAGGCATTGCCCAAATTTGGCTTAGGTGTTAATTACGTGATTGTTAATAAGCGAACCGACATGAATCCAATTGGTAATGGAAGGGATGTTTTGATGCCAAAACTCACCATGTCGCTTCCTATTTACCGAAAAAGATACAAGGCGTTATCCAACATGAATCAATTGGAAAACGAAAGTATCAAGCAAGAAGTAAAAGGAGTAGAATTGGATTTAAATACAAAGTTGGTAGTAGTGATGACTAAAATAGAATATGCAAAGGAGACGTTAGTGTTGTATCAAAAACAAACTAAAACTGCACAATCCATTTTAACGATACTGCAGTCTGATTACGAAAATGATGCAGCGAGCCTTGAAAGTATATTAGCAACACAAGTTCAATTGGTTAATTACCAGATGGAAACACAAGATGCGATGAAAAAATTAAGAGTGGCGAAAAGTCAATTAGCATTTTTACTCAACAGATAAGTACAATCACAATTATTAAAATAGAAATACATAGCACATGAAAAACAAGAAATTATTTATAATAACCGCAGCGGCTTTAGTCCTTGGGTTAGTATTTGGATTAATGTGGGGATACACAGTAAACAGTTCGTCACAGGTTAATGATGAGGGCCAAGTACAATCACGCGAAATGGAAAAAGAAATCATTTGGACTTGCGCCATGCATCCTCAGATTCAATTAAAAGAACCTGGTCAATGTCCAATTTGTGGAATGGACTTAATTCCTTTAAGTGCAAGTGGGGGAACTAATCCCAACGCAATTTCCTTTAATGAAGGAGAGATTCAACAGCATAACATTCAAGTCGTGGAAGTAGGTGAGTCGTCTGCTGAAAAGGCAATTCGCTTAGATGGTAAAGTAAAAGTGAATGAGAATAACTCGGTCGTTCAATCTGCTCACTACAGTGGGCGAATTGAGGAGTTACACGTTCAGCATGAGGGCCAATTGATTCAAAAAGGGTTTTTAATAGCCAAAATATATTCGCCTGAATTAATCAAAGCTCAAAAGGAACTTTTAGAAACCGTGAAACTAAAAACGGAAAATCCGCTGTTATATGCTGCAGCAAAAAAGAAACTGGATTCGTGGAAAATAAACAAAACTCAAATTCAGGAAATTGAAAAAGATAATAAAGTATTTGAGTTCTTGCCAATATATGCTGAGAACACAGGAGTTGTGACGCTGTTAAATGTGGAGTTGGGTGATTATGTCAAAAAAGGACAGAAGCTGCTTCAGTTGGCTGATTTAAGTTCTGTTTGGGTAGAATTAGAGGCTTTTGAAAGGGATTTGCAGTGGTTAAAAAAAGGGCAAGAGGTTAGTTTGAAAATTAACACAGGGAAGAAATCAGGGTACAAGGGAGTTATCAGTTACATAGATCCATTAATCAATGCAAAATCACGAACGGCAAAGGTTCGAGTGGTAATCCAAAATAGTGGAGAGTTGAAACCTGAAATGTTTGTTTCAGGCACAATTGAAATTGCCAATTCTACGGATGATGTAGTAGTTATACCAAAATCGGCGGTTTTATGGACTGGTCAGCGTTCGGTTTATTATAAAGAGATTTCACGACATGCTTTTTCAATGCATGAAGTAGTTTTAGGAAAAGACTTAGGAGATTATTATCAGGTTATAAAGGGCTTGGATAAAGGAGACAGAATTGTCAAAACAGGAACTTTTGTTGTAGATGCGGCAGCTCAGTTGCAAGGGAAGCCGTCTATGATGAATAAGCCAAAGGTGCAAGTCAAAGTTAACGAAGTAAGTCGAAGTAATGGTGATGATCAAGTTCTGAACTTGTACTTGGAAGCAACAACTTTACTTCAACAAAATAAGGAAGATGAGGTGATAATAGTGCTAGGAAAAATACTAAACCTTGTTCCTGCCTTGAAGAAAAAACATCCACATTTACTGCATCTTTCAAATGATCAATTTAAACAGGGCTTTTCAGATTTTAGTTTAAGCTTCAAGGAAGAGCTTCAGTTCACCAAGAAAACATATTTGATAAAATGTCCCATGGCAAATTCCGATCAAGGAGGGTATTGGGTATCGGTTAAACCAGAAGTTGACAATCCTTATTTTGGTGGGGGTATGAAAGCCTGTGGTTCGGTTCAGTAATAAATAACAAAGGACTAATCCAATAAACTAAACTACATGAGGAAAATTATATTATCGGCTTTTACAGTTGCTTTATTAGTAAGTTGTGGAGTTAAGCAATCAAATTCTATAACGTCTAATAGTCATGGGTCATTTAAGGTTTATGGAAATTGTGGGATGTGTGAAAAGACCATTGAAGGTTCTCTTACCAATATAGATGGCGTTACACCTGCTGACTGGAATAAAGAGACAAAACAAATGGAAGTAGAATTTGATTCTACTGCAATTTCGATAAATGGTGTTAAGTCGAAAATAGCAGGTATAGGCTTTGCTTGCCGAGTTTTTCAAGTACACTGTCAATTAGTTTGACCTATCTTTTGACAACTTCCTTAATCTCTCCATTGTCATTAATAAAAAAGAAGGTGTGTTTTTCTTCTTCTGTGTATTCTCCACTTTCATCCAAGGTACCTGTAAGAACGTTACAGGTTAATGTGTCATTAATTCCAGTTGGATCAGACGGAAAAACAAACTCGGACTCAAGTATGTTATCTAGGTCATTGTCAAGTGTGATCTGCTTCAAGGATCTGCCATTCCAGTAATACGTTCTCGTTTGTAACCAACCATCGCTACCGTTGTTTTCGTCCGTAAATCGGATGAAGCGAATATCTTTAAAGTCATAATTGTCAATAAGTTGACAATTAAACTTATACACATCGTACCCCGTTTCATAAATATTTGTTTTATAAGCTCTGTCCATTAAACCAAGCTCATACATCAGAGCGTTATTTTGGAATGCCTTTAATTTTAAGCCGCCATCTTTACTGTCGATTCCAATTGTTAATTGAGTTCCTTTAACAATAATTTGATTCATGATGAGGTCGGTTCCTTTGATAAAACCTGTCAAGTTATTATGTTCAATCTCATAGGTAAATCCCGTAAGTTGCAAATCACCATGTTCATGTATTATATAAAGTTTTGAAGAACCTATAATCATAATCGTATCACCGGCATTAATGCTAGATGTTGAGCTTTCCAATGCTGAAGTACTGTAAAGAGGAGTTTTATTAAAAACAATTGAGGCACCAGCTGGTACAATTGAACTCATTGTAAAGTCCTCATTGACTTTTATAACAACCTTGTCAATTTGGGTCTCTATAACAGTGATTGTGTCTATCTCCTTGGTGTTATAAACCTCTTCTGGAGTAGCGTATTCTGTATTTGACTCTTCTGGTATATATTGCTCTTCGACAGGTTGGTCCACGGTCTCTTTTTCTTGTCCTAAATTTAAATTAGTAATAAAAGTACTGAGGCCAGCGACCACAATAATCATTAAATATATGGTGCTTTGCTTAAATGTTTTTCGGGGTCTGAAGTTGGTTTTGTCAGCACTGATAACACCAATGCTGGCCAGCCGATTTAAAGTAGCTGATAATATTG
>JBLIBC010000187.1:0-5673 GCA_047632015.1 Glaciecola sp. | reverse complement strand
CCACCATCACGTCCACGGCCTCTATCACGACCACGATCTCCTCTGTCCCTTCCACCATCTCTTCCGCCATCTCTTCCACCTCCTCTTGAGTTCAGTGATTCAGAGTTTTTATTCGCTGCAACAAACTTATTGAACTCCTTGGATACAAATAATTTTATTACTTCTTCTTTTTCTAAGCCTTCAAACTGAGCCATTACTTCCTCCTCGTACTTTCCTAACTCCGCTTGATCTACTACAGTTGCTTTAACTTGTTCAATCAAAGTGAAAAGTCTTGATTTAACAACCTCTGCACCGTCAGGTACATCACACTTTTCAAATTTCTTGTTTATTATTTTTTCAATTCTCCTGATTTTGTACGCTTCCTTATCGCTTACAATCACTAAAGATTCACCTTTTGCACCAGCTCTTGCTGTTCTTCCGCTTCGGTGAGTATAACTTTCAATTTCATCAGGTAATTCGTAATTAATTACGTGTGTTATATTGTCAACATCAATCCCTCTTGCAGCTACATCTGTAGCACATAACAATTGAATTTTTTTAGCACGGAACTTATCCATTACTCGATCCCTTTGTTGCTGAGACAAATCACCATGAATTGCATCCGCGCTATAACCTTGCTGCATTAATCTGTCAGCAATTTCTTGTGTATCACGTCTTGTCCTACAAAAAATAAGTCCAAAAATATCTGGAGTTGAATCCACTATTCTTCTTAATGCCATGAACCTGTTAGAGTGACGCACTAAATAGTACTTATGCTCAATGTTTTTTGCGCCTTCATTTTTACTACCAACAGTAATTTTAAAAGGATCAGTCATGTAATTTTTAGCAATCCTTTCAATTTCTCTTGGCATCGTAGCTGAAAACAACCAAGTGGATTTTCCTTCAGGAGTTCCATCCAAAATGTAATCTAACTCTTGTTTGAACCCCATGTTCAACATTTCATCAGCCTCATCCAACACCACACGATCAATGTTCCTCAAGTTAGCTACACCTCTTTCAATTAAATCCTTTAATCTACCAGGAGTTGCAACAACAACATTAACACCTCTTTTCAAGTCCTTTATTTGACCACTGATACTTGCACCTCCATAAACGGATAATACTTTAATACCTTTTTTATATTTTGCGTATTTTTTTAAATCTTCAGCTATTTGATTAGCTAATTCTCTAGTTGGTGACAACACCACCGATTGCACTTCTCTTACATTTGGGTCTGTCATTTCTAACAATGGCAACCCAAACGCAGCTGTTTTCCCTGTTCCTGTTTGAGCTAATGCTACTAAATCTTTTCCATCTGCAAGTAAAACTGGAATCGCTTCCACTTGAATTGGGGATGGCTCCTCAAATCCTAATTCTTGTACTCCTTTTAACAGGTCTTCTGATAATCCTAATTCTTCAAACTTCATTTTTCACTCAAATTAAATTTATTTATAAAATGCTACCAACCTATAAGCCGGGTTCTGTCTAGCCTTGTCATTTATCTAAACGCCCTACCCACTGGAATCGGACGAGCAGCCCTTTATCCCGAAGGACACTCCAGCCTATTTGGACTTTCATCCCAAAAGGTTTATTCAGCTACTCCAATTACTTGAAATACTGGTGAGCTCTTACCTCACCTTTTCACCCTTACCTCAGCAAGCCAAGGCGGTTATTCTCTGCAACACTATCTGTCAAAAGTAATTTTCATTACTAACGCCCTCGCTTTCACAAGGTTTGGTGCTTTTCGATGCCCGGACTTTCCTCTGTAAAACTAAATTTACAGCGACAAGACAGTTAATAGCGGCGCAAAGGTAATCAAAAAAGAGCTAGAAAATGGATTTAATTATTTTTGAGGGAATGTTTTAACTACTTGTAACCCAAAATATTGAGCATCTCAGCAGCACTTTGTTCCTCTTTGAATTCTTTTGAAACGATTTCACCTTGATCGTTTTTATCCAATACTACGTACTTAGGCGAAGGGACCAAACAATGTTTTAAACCCCCAAAACCAGACAACGCTTCCTGGTAAGCACCTGTATTAAAAAGACCTACATACAAGGGTTCCTCATCGTCGAGAGGTGGCAAAAATAACTTGTTATTGTGAATTTCAGCATTGTAAAAATCCATGCTATCACAAGTTAAACCACCTAAATAAACATGCTTACATGGCCCCCTCCATTTATTGACGGGAAGCATCATGAATCGCTGATCAATTCCCCAAGTATCAGGAACGGTATTCATGAAAGAATTATTAACCATGTACCACGATTCTTTATCATTTTGCTGTTTTTCGTCTAACACTTCAAAAATGTTCATCGCACTTTCTGCTACAGTATATGTTCCAAATTCTGTAAATATATGAGGTGATTCAATTTTTTCTTTGACACAGGTTTCATTTATTTTGTCAATGATTTTATCAATAAAATCCTGGTAATCATATTGGTAACTTAAATGAGTTTTAAAAGGTAAACCTCCACCAATATTTAAACTGTCAAGAGTTGGACATACTTTTTTAAGCTGCACGTATAATTTTAAACATTTATCCAATTCATTCCAATAATATGCATGGTCACGGATACCTGTATTGATAAAAAAATGAAGCATCTTCAATTTAACTTGCTTCAAATTCATAATTTGCTCATTATAAAAAGGCAAAATTTTATTTGGGTTTATACCTAATCTTGATGTATAAAACGAATAGTTAGGCATTTCCTCAGTTGCTATTCTAATGCCTATTTCAAACTCCTTTTCAGTTTTTGTTAAATACTCATTTAGTTCCTTTTCATTGTCAAGCACAGGGATTACATTATTAAATCCTTGATTAATCAATTTACTAATTTGTAAGGTGTACTCAGGACGTTTAAATCCATTGCAAACAATAAAAGTGTCCTTAGATATTTTTCCAGATTGATGCAAGTTATTGACAATCGGAATATCGAAGGCAGATGAAGTTTCAATGTGACAATCATTTTTGAGTACCTCATCTAAAACGAACGAGAAATGGGAACTCTTAGTACAATAACAATAAACGTACTCCCCTTTGTAATTTACCTTTTCAAACGCAGCTTTAAACATTGCTTTTGCTTGCTGAATTTGAGAGGATATTTTTGGCAAATACGTTACTTTCAATGGTGAACCATGATCTGCTACCAGCTTCATTAAGTTCACATCATGGAAACTTAATTCTCCTTCAACATCAACATTGAACTCAGGCGAGTTTGCTAAATTTTCTTGTTGCAAATCAAAATAAGAATCGTTCATTAAAGTTTACTATTTTTGAAAACACAAAAATAACCATAACAAGTTAAACTTTCCCCACTTCAAAATGGATTTACTTTCAATTGACACTCTCATTGCTTTATTTACTTTAACAATTCTTGAAATTGTATTAGGAATAGACAACATCATTTTTATATCCATTGTTTCCAACAAACTTCCTGAGGAACAAAGGGCTAAAACCAGGAATATTGGATTGGTATTGGCATTAGTTTTTAGGGTTGCAATGCTATTCGGAATAACCTGGATCATGGGATTAACAGCCTCTTTGATTGATTTTGAACTATGGAGTTTGAAAGTAAACTTCAGCGGAAGAGACCTTATATTACTTATTGGAGGGTTATTCCTTATTGCAAAAAGTACCGCTGAAATTCACCACAAAATGGAAGGTGATACCGAGGAAGAACAAAAAAACAAAGCCGTAGTAAGCATAAGTAAAACCATTCTTCAAATAGTGGCACTTGATATTATTTTTAGCTTTGACAGCATACTTACTGCAGTGGGCCTTACACAAGATGTTGGAATAATGATAGCTGCAGTATTGATTTCCATGGGAATCATGATGATTTTTGCAGGAAAAATAAGTAAGTTCATTAACGACAGACCGACTTTGCAGGTACTCGCATTATCTTTTTTAATACTAATTGGTTTCATGTTACTCCTAGAAGCATTCCATGTGGAAGTTCCAAAAGGGTACATCTATTTTGCAGTATGTTATGCATTAATAGTCGAAGTGATTAACATGAGAATGAAAAAGAAAAAATTAAAGAAAAAATGATTTCATGGATCAAAAAGCTTACCCCGTCATCCACAACCTTGTGGATAATGGCAATTGTTGTCCTTGTTTTATTCAACTTTTTTAAAGGCTGGAAAAAAGACAGTTCAGTATTTAAGCATGACACCAATCAATATCACTCTTATTTAGTTGCACAATTTGTGCACAACGACTTAACGTTTTCATTCCCTAACCCCTACTGGCTGCACAAAAGTCCTAAAGACATCAACGTAAATAAATTTACTTTAGGAGTAGCTTTAATGGAAATGCCATTTTTTTTAATAGGACATGCTATTGCAAACACCACTAGTCATGCGGCTGACGGTTACTCTCCTCCATACAGCTACTCAGCCACTATTGGCATCATATGCTATGTGTTTTTCGGGTTATATTTAATTCGGAAAGTTCTTCTTACTTACTTTAACGAATTTGCCACAACCCTTGCTTTACTGTCTGTTTTTTTAGCCACCAACTTGCATTTTTATACTGTAACTGAAGGACCGATGTCACATAGTTACCTGTTTTTCCTGGTTTCTGTCATTGTGTATACCAGCATGAAATGGCATCATTCAAAAAAAATAAAATATTTATATACAGCTATTTTCTTTTGTGGATTCGCTACGGTGCTCAGACCCACTAACTTGCTTTGTTTGTTGATCCCCGTTTTGTACGGAGCCTCAAACATCAAAGAAACTTGGGTAAAAATTAAAACCCTGATCAATTTCAAAACAATAATATTCGGTATTGGCTTTTTCATACTTGCCACCCTTCCTCAAATAATTTACTGGAAATGGGCAACAGGGTCACTCATCTATTACTCCTACAGCGAAGAAGGCTTCTTTTTCAATGACCCAAAAATATTGAGCTTCCTCTTTAGTTTCACCAAAGGCTGGCTCTTGTATACCCCAGTGATGTTACTGCCCTTTCTAGGATTTTTTTCACCTCAAGTAAAACACCTTAGAGTCTTATTTGCAATTTTCATGACTATCATTATATATGTATTGTCCTCTTGGTGGTGCTGGTGGTATGGAGGAAGTTACGGAATGAGATCAATGGTTGAATACTACCCCCTGTTAACTATCCCATTAGCCGCATTATTCCACACACTTTCCGCTTCCAAAGCGAAAAAAATGATAAGCATTTCATTGGTAGCACTCTTTATTTCTTGGAACATAATTAGCGAAGTGAAATACAAGAACATTGTCATATACTGGGATGGAATGACTTATGAAACATACAAATACACATTCTTCAAAATTCAACTATCCAAAGAAGAAAGACTGTTCTTTGAAAGCCGGCTCCGATTCATCGACCCTAAAGATGCTCTTAAAGGGATACGAGACCAGTATAAGCCCAGATAAAATTTAAAAAGCTATTTCATCAAATTTAATTCTTCAATTATTTGAGATAACTAAATATTCAACTATCTTTGCGCCTCCCAAGAGTACAACACCTCGGGGTGTAGCGTAGCCCGGTATCGCGCCTCGTTTGGGACGAGGAGGTCGTAGGTTCGAATCCTGCCACCCCGACTAAAATAAAAAAGCCTGATTTATTCAGGCTTTTTTATTGCTAAAAAACTCGTTATGTACTATCTATAAGCGATACAGGTAAATTGTTTTTTGATATTGTTAGATTACTTCACC
>JBLIBC010000186.1:0-5685 GCA_047632015.1 Glaciecola sp. | reverse complement strand
TTGATGGCCTGTATAAAAGGTAAGGAACTTCCATCCATGATTGGAACCTCAGGAGCGTTCACCTCGATCACACAATTGTCAATTCCCAAACCTGTAAGTGCTGCTAACAAATGTTCTACTGTTGAGACGCTGGCGTTATTTTGAGAGATGGTAGTTCCTCTTTCTACATCAGTTACATTATCAACATCTGCGTTAATAATTGGACTATTTTCAAGATCAACACGTTTGAATTTTATTCCCGTTTTAGCGTCTGCAGGGCAAATACTTAAGCTCACATCAACACCTGTGTGAAGCCCCGCCCCTGTCATCCTTACTACATCACTAACGGTCTTTTGATTTTCTGTCATTTTCATAGAAATAAGACCACGAATTTAGTGCTTTTATTTCTCTTTTTTCAACGCCTTGTCCAATTCCTTTTCGAGGCTGTTTATTTTACGCATTATGTCAGGTAAATTCTTGAATCCTACATAACTCTTTTTATATGGCATAATATCGAAAGCTGGCGACCCTTGTACAATTGAACCTGGTTTTTTTATACTTTGACCAATGCCTGATTGAGCAGCAATTTTAGTGTTGTCTGCAATGACCAAATGGCCGATAATACCGACTTGACCTCCAATCATGCAATTTTTTCCAATTTTTGTAGAGCCCGCCACCCCTGTTTGGGACACGATCACAGTGTTTTCACCTATTTCCACATTGTGAGCAATCTGAACTAAATTATCCAGCTTCACCCCTTTTCGTAAAATAGTTGAGCCCATAGTTGCTCTATCAATACAACAATTTGAACCTAATTCCACGTGGTCTTCTAATACCACATTTCCGATTTGAGGAATCTTTTCATAATTATTTTCAGAATTTGGCGCAAACCCGAAACCGTCCCCACCAACAACAGTACCTGAATGAATGGTGCAACTTTTTCCAATTTTGCAATCATCATATATAGAAACTCCTGCGTATAAAGTGCTACCATCCTCAATAATTACATTGTCTCCAATGGACACATTAGGGTATATTTTTACTCCACTACCAATCTTCGTATTCTCACCAATTCGAACAAATGCACCTATGTAGTTATCATCACCAACTACAGCAGTTTTAGCAATAAATACTGGCTCTTCAATACCCGTTTTTTGATTCTTAAATTCTTCGTACTTTCTAAGCAATAAAGCAAAACTTTCATACGGCTTCTCCACTCTTATCAATGTGGCACTCACCGGTTTCTCCGCTTCAAAATCATTTCCAACAATCACCACTGATGATTTACAATCGTAAATATGATGAGTGTATTTAGGATTTGCCAAAAAAGACAACGCATTTTCATGTCCTTCCTCAATTTTTGCAAAAGCATTTACTGACGCACTTTTATCCCCTTCAATGTTCCCACTCAATAATTGCGCAATTTGTTCGGCAGTAAAAATCATACTTCTAAATATTTTTAGGGTAACACACAAAAAACTTTTTCACTGGCGTACTCAAACTATTGATATTCAAATGATCAGAAGCTTCTATGACATCGCTTAAAGACCCATTTTTATCAAGAATTTTTATGCCCTTTTCAGGATCGTAAGCCACATTACTAACTGTACTTGAAAACACTGCTAAAGATAAATCTTCTTGAGCAAAATCAAAGCTTTCTATTGTTTTTGCTTGTAATTCTTGTATCCGTTCCTCAGATATTGGATTTTTACCAATCTCTACTTTGTATAACCTCCTGTTTATCATCCAAGTACATAACTTAGACAAAGTATAATTGTTGTGCTTCTTCCACACTTTAATTGCTGATAATATATCGTAGTCATCTAAATCCGAGAAAGCCTCAAGTAATTCTGGATTTTCCACGAAGCTTTCCTTGCTGTGATTGTTATATAAAAACTCACGTAAGGCAGGTGAACAAAATAATTCCTCCCCGGACGAAGCAAGTTGCTTTGCCTTTTTCAATATGTTAATCAGTAAAAACTCTGCAGATATTACTGTTTTGTGCAAGTATACTTGCCAATACATGATACGGCGAGCAACCAAGAATTTTTCGATGGAATAAATACCTTTCTGATCCACTACCAATTCCCCATCTTTCACATTAAGTAATTTGATAATCCTGTCTACACCTATCACCCCTTCCTGTACGCCTGTGTAAAAACTATCTCGGTTTAAATAATCTAAACGGTCTACATCAAGTTGACTACTAATAAGCTGATGTAAGAAGTTCTTACTATACTGATTTTTAAATATTTTGATTGCAAGAGACAAACCTCCACTATGCTCTTTGTTCAATTTTTCCATGAACATAATTGACATGTCCTCGTGGTCTATATTTTTAACCAAAGAATGCTCTAAGGCATGTGAAAATGGGCCATGACCAACATCGTGAAGCAATATTGCTATAGCTAATGCTTCCGACTCTTCCTCTGTGATTTCAGTTCCTTTTGACCTAAGGACCTCTACCGCTTCCATTGCCAAATGCATAGCTCCAATAGCATGATGAAACCTGGTGTTATATGCTCCTGGATAAACCATGCTGGTTAACCCCAGTTGCCTAATTCTTCTTAAACGCTGAAAACAAGGGCTTTCGATAATATCATAAATAATATCGTACGGTAAAGAAATAAAACCATAGAGGGGATCGTTGATTATTTTTCTTTTGTTTTGCACTTTGCGAATCAGATTTAAAAAGTAACTTGTATTTTTTCCACGACAAATTTAAATAAAACATATGTACCAAGTAAATATATTATGGGCTGACGATGAAATTGATTTACTTAAACCGCATATCATGTTTTTGGAATCAAAAGGATACAAATTAACAACTGTTGTTAGTGGAAATGAAGCGCTAGATTTAGTGAAAGAGGAAAATTTTGACATAGTATTCCTTGACGAGAATATGCCTGGTATGACGGGGCTTGACACCTTAGTTGCAATAAAGAAAATCAGAAAGTCCTTGCCCGTGGTGATGATTACCAAAAGTGAGGAAGAGTACATCATGGAAGAAGCTATCGGAGCAGAAATATCCGATTACTTGATAAAACCTGTCAACCCAAATCAAATATTATTGTCCATCAAAAAGAATTTGGATGAAAAGCGTTTGGTCAATGAACATTCCACACATGCTTATCAAAGAGAATTTAGAGAAATATCTATGAGACTGAGCGACCACCTCGATCACGATGAATGGATTCAATTATACAAAGATTTAGTTTATTGGGAATTGAAATTAGGAAACGGTGCAGACAGTGACATGATGGAAATTTTAAACGCTCAAAAAACAGAAGCGAATCAGCAATTTTCCAAATTTGTAGAAAATAACTACATGGACTGGATGCAGTCTGGAGAAGATAAACCTTTGTTATCCAATCAAGTATTTGAGCAAAGTATCATTCCGTCTTTAGGTAAAAAACCAGTATTTGTATTTGTGGTGGACTGTTTAAGATATGATCAATGGAAGGTAATGCAACAGGAATTGTCATCGTACTTTATCACTGAAAAAGACGAGTGTTATTACTCCATACTTCCTACAACGACACAGTATGCTAGGAATTCTCTGTTTTCCGGATTGTTACCGGCAGACATTCAAAAAAAGTTTCCTAATAATTGGGTGGATGAGGACGATGACGAATCCAAAAACAACCATGAGGAATTTTTTCAACAAGAATTACTCAAACGAAAAGGGCTTAATTTAAAAACGAAGTACGAAAAAATCACCAATTTGAATAAGGCAAAAAAGGTTGTCGATAATTTTCATCAATACTTCAAAAATGACTTAACGACAATTGTGTATAATTTTGTTGATGCTTTATCACACGCAAGAACTGATACTAAAATAATTCGTGAATTAGCGGAAGACGAAAAAGCTTACCGTTCGTTAACTAAATCTTGGTTTTCCCATTCGCCATTTTTAGAAATGCTTAAAAAAATAGCCGAAAAAGACGCTATTGTATACATTACTACTGATCATGGATCAGTTAAGGTAGATGAGCCATCGCAAATGGTAGCAGATAAAAGCGTAAACAACAACTTGCGATATAAGGTTGGTAAAAACATGCATTATAAAGAAAATGATGTTTTTGAAATCAAAGATTTAGCAACTGCAAAATTACCAATATCCAATTTCAATTCTAAGTTCATTTTTGCTAAGGAAAATAAATTCTTTGCTTACAAAAACAATTACAACCATTACGCAAAATACTACAAAGACACTTTTCAGCACGGTGGTATATCAATGGAAGAAGTAATTATACCTATTGTAAAGCTTAAAAAGAAACAATGAAAATTTCCATTAATTCACTTGATGAACTACCTGAAGTAGCAAAGCTAATATTGAAGACTCACCCCGACAAAAAGGTCTTTCTTTTTAACGGACAAATGGGCGCTGGAAAAACCACATTAATAAAAGAGCTATGCTGTCAACTGGGGGTTTCGGACAGCATAAGCAGCCCTACTTTTTCCATCGTCAACGAGTACCGGGGAAGAAACTCACCAGTATATCATTTTGATTTTTACCGGATAAAACACGTGGCGGAAGCTTATGATATGGGTGCAGAAGAATACTTCTTTAGTGACAACTACTGCTTCATTGAATGGCCTGAAAAAATAAGTAATTTGCTTCCGGCTTCTGATAAATGTGTTTCTATTGATATATTTGTAAAAGAACAGACTAGGAGCTTTACTTTTTAATTCAATTATCATGGATTCGGAAATCATCAGACAACTTGCAAAATCAGGGTTGTTACCACAAGAAGAAATGCTTGAGGTAAAAACCAGAGACAGTAAATTATTTATTGGAATACCTAGGGAAACTGGATTTCAAGAAAAACGAGTTGCTTTAGTTCCAGAAAGTGTTGGGCTTTTAATTAATAACGGACACCGTGTCATGATTGAAAGCAAAGCAGGGGATAAAGCTGGATTCAGCGATAATGATTATAGTGAGGCTGGTGCTGAAATAATTTTTGACACCAAAGAAATTTATCAAGCTAATGTGGTCATGAAGGTTTCTCCTCCCACGTTGGAAGAAATTGAAATGTTTGATGCCCTTAAAAAACAATTGCTTATATCGTCTTTACAGCTAAAAATTCAACCAAAGGATTTTGTTCAAAAATTATCCAAAAAGAAAGTTACTGCTATTGCCTATGATTACGTGCAAGACCAAGATGGCGTATATCCAATCATTCGTTCCATGAGTGAAATAGCTGGAACTACTAGTATCTTAATTGCTGCTGAGTACTTAAGCAACACAAACGACGGACAAGGAATTATGTTAGGTGGTATTGCGGGTGTGAAATCAGTGGAGGTTGTAATTATTGGAGCTGGGGGTGTAGCAGAATCGGCTGCAAGGGCTGCACTCGGATTAGGTGCTACCGTAAAAGTTTTTGATGATGAAATTTACAAACTAAGGAGGTTAATTACTGCTTTAGGGCAACGAATATTTACTTCAATTATTCAACCTAAATTATTAGCCAAATCATTAAAATACGCAGACGTTGTTATTGGTGCCCTTAGGCCAAAAGACGGTTCCGCTCCTTGTGTAGTGAGTGAGGAAATGGTGAGCGCGATGAAATTTGGGTCAGTGATTGTTGACGTGAGTATTGACAACGGCGGATGTTTTGAAACATCCGAGGTCACTTCTCATGACAACCCCACCTTCAAAAAATATGGCGTGGTGCATTATTGTGTTCCAAATATCGCTTCAAG
>JBLIBC010000185.1:0-5715 GCA_047632015.1 Glaciecola sp. | reverse complement strand
ATCCCTAAGCTAGTACCGATTAAAAAATAATTTATTGACTTATTACTTTTACTGTAAATCAAGGCCAGAGCTAGCAATAAAAATATACCTGACCACGATTCAGAAGAAAACCTTACCATTAGGAATGGAATAAACCACAACCTAATGTTGTTACGGCTAATAAAAGTTTCGAATTTTGATTCAACTTTCGAAAAACAGAAAACTGTTGAATAAACAGCAAGGCAGCTCCCCAGGACATTAGCAGGGTAATTAAGCGAAGTGTAAATGATATGATGTAAGGATTAGTACAGTTTAATAGTTCAGAACCTTTAATAAAAAAATATGCAAAACCCACTTGAAAAGTTGGACGCATTTGGCTTTTAAATTCCCAAGCTAACTCTGACTCAGTGTGAGTTCCTAATTTAAATCCTGCGAATTCAATCAGTTGATAATGTTCGTCAGCATGGTAAAACCCTGTGCTTTTCCATGCAGTTATACATGAAATGATGAACAGAATGGACAGAGAAATTGTATTTATTTTAATGTACTTTAGCATAGATACTGACGCATAGTTACAATTATTTTGGTAAAATATAATCTACCTCCCGCTTAATAAACAGATTACAAAAGTTTAACGTTCCCCCGCCATGCCCCATTGGAGGTGATGCATAAACGCATCATACCTGAGAGCCAAAACAACCTCCTCTAATTTCAAACTCTAGATCAAGTTATTGATTACCTCTTCAATTGATATTGATCAATTACTGTATATCCAAACATTACCTTGTTCCTTTCAGGATCTCAAAACACCAAAAATAGGGTTCTGTAGTATTAACAAATACTTAATTCAATTCGAATTAATTCTTGGCACAGCTTTTTAAATTAAAAAATTGAATAAAATTCATTTTTAATGTACTCACTAAAATCAAACATTATGAAAACAATTAACACAACAACAATTTGCATTGCTTTGGCAACAGCGTTCACTGCTTGTCAAAAAGACGAGGAGTTTCAAGAAGAAAAAAATACAGAAACAACCGAGGTCGCGGTTACCACAGAAACCGAAGGAGGAACCACCACTGATTCAACTACTACCGAAACAAATGAAACCGAAACGGGGGTGACCACCACTACCGAGGTTGGAACCACAACTGAAACAGAAACCACGACTACCACCGAAACGACAACTTACACAGTGCATGAAACTGTAACCGCTGGAGACAATGCCATTGCATATAGCACAATGAATCACGACCTCAATGGCTTTAACTTAAATAAAGACTCGTATACTAAGCGACATAAAATTCAATCAACTTTTAAAGGAGAAAGGTATGGTGCTTTGAATATTTTCTTTAAAAAGACACCTATCGTTGATAAAACGTACACAGCAGTATCTGGCCTTCATATTTTTCCAGGATATGCTCACCCTGATATGTTTGCAATAACATTGTCCAAACCTGATGGAGGAAGAAATCATTTCGTGTTAAAAAAGACAGATGTTAAACTGGATGCGAAAGTTGATTCGGTTAACGGTTTTATAACTTGGAGCACCAGTAATGTAATTCTTGTTGAAAAGGATTCCCCTTTCACAGAAACCCCAATGAGTTTTAATTTAACCATAAAAAATGTAGTTGGAAATGAGTGGAAATATTATGAGTAGAATGGTATGATGTTAACGTATAAAAAAAGCCCTACAGGAATGCAGGACTTTTTATTTATGGCTCCTTTTTTTTTGGATTATATCTAAAAATTTGAGGAAAGTCTAGCAGGAGTTAATCAGAGGCAAGCTTAGGAATGACACTTTACTTTTTAATAAACTTACTTACAGAAGTACTCTTGTCTGATTTTACACTAATTACATAAGTGCCCTTTGAAAATCCAGACATATCAATCGTTGTTTGTTCCTTTTGCAAATTAACGCTTATTAGTAATAGACCAGTTAAATTGGAAACTTACGCTGTGGAATTATTGTAATCGGAAGCAGACAGAGCTAACTCGTTTTCTACTGGATTTGGGTATATATCAACGCAATTTAGGAAAAGATTTATTGATTCCCCGCTGTTCTCAGGGCAAAATCACACTTTTATTTTCATTACTTTCCTCAGGTAATCCACGTCCCACGAAGCTTTCAGTCTTTTTCCTTTAATGCCTTGTTTTTCTGTTTTTTCATTCTTGACCAAGATTTAAGGCCGTTTGCGGTAGTTCTTGATTTAGTGCAACGTAATCTAGAACTACTAAAGAAGCTGTTTCCACAAGATGAACCCTATCCTCCGTACTTCCATCACCTAATTGACCATTCAAATTGTCACCTGTAGCCCAAAAAGTACCGTCGTTTTTTAAAAACAGAGAATGAGCACCGCCTGACGCTACGTTCTGAGCGTTTAATGGAATGTAAATGGTTGTGAAAATTAAAGTCAGATAATATATCACTTTTTTCATTTTTGGGAAGTTTTTGCAACTGGTCATTTTATACTAGTAACGCTTACGCTAAGAAAAAAGTTACTGGGAAGATTTAAGTAAAAACAATTGGTTTTTTGGCTAGGGTAATTATGGACAAAGAAGTTTTCGTAGTTTTAAGAAAAATTATAGGACTGAACTGCACGTAACCTTTTTGAATCGGTTGCGTATAAAATCAAAGAACATTAATAAAAAACCACATGAAAAAATTATTACTTTTTGTTTTTGCAATACAAACAATTTCCATTGCATTTGCCCAAACCACGATTCTAAAAGAGCATTTAAAATTCGAAACAGGAGCAAAATGGAATAATAAAGTGATTGCTGGAAGTCAGTATGTAAACTCTACCTCAGGAACTAATCAATTATGGGATTTCTCGGCAGCTCCAGCTACAACAACAGAGGAAACTGTAGTGGTTACTGCTGATAATTCAACTGTACTTATTACCTCATCGTTAAAAGGAGATTTTGATTATAAAGTTTCGGACACAACATATACTTATGCTTCTTTTAGTGGTGTGCAAGCAGATGACCCAAAGCTTGTTAGTATAGGTTTACCTCACTTTTATGGGAAAGTCTGGACTGGAACAGCTTCAGGTTTAAGTGGAGGACTGACTGTAACATTAAACGCAGAAGTGGTAGCAAGTGGTCAAATTACAACCGCGTTGGGAACACACGAATGTCTGTTAGTTAAAGAGATTATTTCTGCAATCACAGGAACTCAAACAAGATATTTTTGGGAAACAGTTGAATATGGCAGAATTGCATCATGGTTTTACGGCAGCGATGATTTATTAGTAACAGAATCTTTTGGTGTTGATTCCACTTCTAGCATCTCATATGGATCCGGTTGGGAAATCACAAAAAGTGATTTATACTGGGGACTTGGAAAAGAATTAGTTGGAATGCACTTTACTAAGGATATCACCGAATTGGATGTTTCGAAAGGAGATAATAAAATTTGGGATTTTTTAGCGTACAACAACGGTAAATTGGATACTGTGGGAGTATTCTATGATAATGACACATTAATTAAAGTGAAAAGTAATTCATATCCTGATCAATATTTTCATCATGGTGATAGTTCATATTTCCTCGTAAAAATTGAAGAAGTGTTTTTAGATGACCCAAATAAAACAACGATTGGATTACCGCATAGATATGGTAAAAATTGGTCCGTTACTAACACCGTTTTTGGCTATTCACAATTGAAACTGCAGGGAGAAGTGGTAGCTAGAGGAACTATAAAACTTGGTCTTGGAACGTTCGATTGTTTATTGGTAAGAGAAGCTTATACTGGTCCAATTTCAGCAGTTCACTACTTTTGGGAAACAAAGGAACATGGTAGAATCGCCGCTTATCTTGGTGGAGGATATGACGACTTCGTTGTTTATCAAGCAAGATTTTTAACTCCTGAGTATGTTGATCCATCTAATTTAGGTGTTGATGCACAAGAACTGAATTGGACTGACGGAATGGTTCGCTCTAATCTTGAATATACAATTGATTCTATGTCTAACGTGTTAAACTTAGCAACTGGATCAGGATTAACCTGGGACTTTACTTCACTAACCGGGGGCATCTCCAACAAAACAACTGCCACCATAAATGATCAGAAAAACCTGGACTTAACTAGTTCTGATGGAACCAAAAAGGAGTTCTACATAGAGGATGATAATTACTACTATGAATCTTTTGCGGGTTATAAACTTGATACTCCAAACACGACTACTTTGGCATTACCGTATGTGATGGGAAAAGAGTGGCATACCTTCGGAAAGGCAAGCAAGAATACCGTTGATTATGATTTCCGATTATCTGGTACCGTAGTTGGCGAGGGAACAGTTTCTACGATTCTAGGAAATTCCGAATGTGTATTGGTAAAAGAAGTGATTGTAGGTGATATTAATACTGAAAACTACTATTGGTATACTGAGGATTATGGATTGATAGCCTCTTATGTGAACGATGATGGCAAATTAGTTGTACTACAAGATATAAATGCAAATGGCGTTTCATCACAATCAAGAAAAAAAACAGTAGCCTTGTCCCCAAATCCAACAAAAAATGAAACCGTGCTTGTAGAAAGTGATGTGGTTCCTAGTAAAATAGACATTCTAGATTCACAAGGAAAATTGTTGAAAACGTTAACAAACACTCGAACAATTGAAAGCTCAAATTTGACATCAGGAACTTATTTTGTTAAAGTTCACGCAGACGGAAAAGTATCTACAGTTAAGTTAGTGGTGGAATAAAAGGTAAAAACTGTTGATGTCAGAAAGGTGGTGATTAGTCAAGTAGAAGAAAATGCAGATACTAGGATAATAAGGGAGTCGTAATGGCTCCCTTTTATTTTGGATTGTATTTTAAATTGGGGAGGGGAACTTTAGCGGGAGGCATACAAAAAAGCGTTACAGTTGGGCACAGTCGCCTGAAAAGCAACCAACTTATGAAACATAAACACTCCCACTACCTGTCCCTCAAAGAAAGTCTACCGTTGTTCCCCATAAAAAAAGCCTTACATTCCTGTAAGGCTTTTTCTTAGCCCTCGCTATGCTACATAAGCAGTGACACGAAGAGTGTCTTCCTGAGTGCCTGTTGGTACTCCTCCTCTTTTTTTGATTGTTTAACGTGAAGTTTAGGGGTGATACCTGAGTACCTGTTGGTACTCCTCCTCTTTTTTTGATTGTTTAACGTGAAGTTTAGGGGTGATACCTGAGTGCCTGTTGGCACTCCTCCTCTTTTTTTGATTGTTTAACGTGAAGTTTAGGGGTGATACCTGAGTGCCTGTTGGCACTCCTCCTCTTAATATCAAACCTCTTAGGACTATGTCCTAGGACACTCTATTAACAGAAGAAAAAAAGATCAAAACATCAGTAATCTCACTAGCACCAATAGACACAGCCTTTTTAGACGACTATTTCAAATAGGTTAACACCTGTATTCCTAGCCCATTTAGACTGTTTTTGTAAAAAAATATACCATGATTACTTCTTTTAGAGCCAACATTTTCCATTGCTTTTTTGTAATTTTAGCAGTCTTTAACAACATTCAACCTATGAAACTAGTTTCCAAAAAACAACAAATAATTGATAACATTTTGATTCTCGAAAAATACCTTCTTTCAGGGAGTAAAGAGCAAAAGGTATTTGCAGGGAACATAGTACGCAAAGGAAAGACTATTGTTGTTTACAAAGTTGATGGTGAAAACCATTTTGCTCCTAGTCGATTTGTGGGATACGAAAATAACGATATGACTCAGCACATCACCAATGAGGA
>JBLIBC010000184.1:0-5720 GCA_047632015.1 Glaciecola sp. | reverse complement strand
AAAAGAGAAGTAGAAAAAAACGTGGAAAGATTGAACAGTAGCCAAAGTGCCACATTAAACATTCAACATGAAAGAAACAGTTGATGCAAATAGTTCAAAGCTTTTCCTAATACTTTTGCTTAACAACAACCACTATTTCGCCTTTGACAGGTTTGCTTTCAAAATGAGTTAACACTTCTTGTACTGTTCCTCTTTTATGCTCCTCAAACAATTTACTTAATTCTCTGACTACCACAATTTCACGGTCATCTCCAAAAATATCCAACATCATGATTAAGGACTTCACTAATCGGTGAGGTGACTCATAAAAAACTACCGTTGTAGGTAAATCCGCTAAATATTTAAGTCTTGTTTGTTTTCCTTTTTTGTGAGGTAAAAAACCTTCAAAATAAAATTTATCACAAGGGAAACCACTCACCACTACCGCTGGAATCAAGGCTGTAGCACCAGGCAAACATTCTACCTCAACACCTTGATTTACGCACTCCCGAACCAATAAAAATCCTGGGTCTGAAATTCCTGGAGTTCCGGCATCCGATACCAACCCCACGTTTTCACCTCCTTGAATTCTCTCTACAATTTGCTCGGTAATTTGATGTTCATTATTTAAGTGATAAGATTGCATCTTAACTGATAATTCCAAATGTTTTAACAACTTACCTGTTTGACGGGTATCCTCAGCCAAGAGTACGTCTACCTCCTTTATCATGCGAATAGCACGCAAGGTGATGTCTTCGAGGTTTCCTATTGGAGTTGGAATAATAATCAGCTTAGCCATGAAGCAAATATACTAAACCACTCAGGAATTCTGTATCTTCGGTTCGCTTTTGAAGAGCTTTTTTAATGACAAAATTTAATTCATCTGGACAAATATTTAACAAATACCTTATTGTATTTACTTGTTTGTTATGTTGTTTAAATTTAAACGGTCAGTCAAAACTCACAAACAACTTAAGTGTGAATGGTAACTACCAAAGCGGTTACGCATTGCCCGAATACTCAGTTTTTACACTTACCACAAACGATTACATCCGTTCATTTGAACTAGCTTTCACCAAACAGACCACAGGAAAAACCGTTTGGGAAAGAGCATACAACTACCCTGCTTATGGACTTTCCTTGTACTATTCCAATTTAGGTAATAACGAACTATTGGGAAAAGAATTTGCTGCGGTCTATTTTATGAAATTGTACATTCTTTCGAGAAGTAAATTCAAAATATTCAACATCAGTGGAATCGGAGGAAGTTACGTCAGTAAAATTTTTAACCTTAATGATAATTACCTCAACGTAGTTGTTGGGTCACACCTTAACTTTCATTTTAACATGAGGTTTGGAGCAAGCTATGAGCTAACAGATAAACTAGGTGTGAACACAGGAATTTCCTTTGACCACAATTCAAACGCGAACATGGCAAGCCCTAATGTAGGTGTGAATACCTTAACAGCTTATGGGGGTTTAAGTTATAAGTTGGGGACGCACCAAGAACTTAATGACACTATTCAAGACAAGCACATCAGCAAAAATATTTATTACGCATTTGCTAGTGTTGGCGGAAAACACACTCAATCTTTATCGTCAACTTATTACCTTACCTCATCCCTGTCCTTTGAAGCAAAACGAGCGCTTACAAGAGCTTTTCATTTAGGAATAGGAACCGACCTATTTTACGATTCAGCTGTACACTCTGAATTACAAAAAGACAACAGGGATTTTAAGTCAAGCGATAATTTCCAATCAGGACTGCACCTGTCAACCACCATAGTGTACAACATATTTAGTTTGTCTTTGCATCAAGGAGTATACCTTGGGTTAAAAGAACAGGTTGGAAAAAACACTTTGTACAACAAAGGAGTGATGCAATTTAAAATACATAAAAACATGAGTGCAAGAATTATAATGAAATCACATTTACATATCCTTGATTATCCTGAAGTTGGTTTTGGGTTTCAATTTTGATGACAAGAAAAATTATAAAATACTACCTCTTTATCCTACTCCCATTGCTGGCTGTTTTTTCATGTCAAAAAAAGGACACGGACTTCAGTGCAACCAGTTCATTGCAAGCATTCAAAGAAGTCGAACTACACAGTTCTTTCCACGTGTACCTACAAGAAGATTCTGTGTTTTCCATTCGAGCAGTTGGCCGACAAGATGTGATTGAAGACCTAACGTTTACCATTCAAGACAGTGTCCTCAAAATTGAAGACCCACGTAAATCCGAATGGCGCACGCCTACTTCCAACAAAGTGGAATTATATATCAGCTCTCCCCCATTAAGCAAACTAAGTACCTTCGAGGCATGTGACATCAAAACGATTACTCCAATTACTTCCAACGAATTTGGATTAGTGCTTGGTGGAAAAGCTAACGAGGCCAATTTGGATTTAAACTGCAATATCTTTTATTACTGGAGTGGATCCGTAAGTGGTGGAAAAATTATTTTATCTGGTCAATGTAACTCCCTTAAACTGTGGAATACTGGACTAATGCAAATTAACGCTCGTGGCCTACAATCAAGTTATGGACTGGTCGAAAACAAGTCCCGAGGAACCTGTGAGGTGAACGTCACAAACAAGTTTGAGTATGCTATTTTTAACAGTGGCGACATCCTACTCAATGGAAATCCCACTGAAATTGTTCAATTTGAAAAGGTTGATGAAGCGGTTGGACAACTTAGAATCTCAGAATAATTTCTCGTTTTTTCTCAAAAGCCTTGTCCTCAACTTCCTTTTCGAAATTTCAACAAAATAGAATTCCCAATTACTATCACGTCTGAAAACGCCATAGAAAGAGCTGCTACCATTGGCTTAAGCAAACCTACAGCAGCCACAGGGATTGCTAAAGCGTTGTAAAAAAACGCCCAAAAGAAGTTGTATTTAATGGTCTTGTATGTTTGTCTGCTTAAGACAATAGTACTTGTAATGCTTGAAAAGTTTTTGTTCATCAGCACCACATCTGCCGAGTTAATGGCCGAACTAGTAGCTGCTCCAAAGGATATACCAACATGACTTTTAGCAAGTGCCGGTGCATCGTTAATACCATCTCCCACCATTATAGTAGGATTCAATTCGTTTAACTCGCTAATGATTTTCAATTTGTCCTCAGGTGATTTTTCAAAGTAAAACTTAGTTATTCCCAAGTTTTTTGAAATCATTTCACATTTACTTTGTTTGTCGCCCGATAACATGATAGGTTCCATCCCGTTGGACTTGAGCCAATCAATACTTTCTTTTACTCCTGGTTTAATTTCATCGCTGATCCAAAGTTCAGCCGCAAGTATACCGTTGTGCAGTAAGCATAAATCAGAATTAAGACCCAGATTATTTTTTACATTTTCAGACTTAGTGGAATACAATCCCCACGTTTCATTGTCCCCTTCCATTCCACTCAAACCTTTCCCTTTTTGCTCTCGGACATTAAGTAAAGTAGCAGCTACATTTTTTTCCTTTAAAGTATTGTACAACGACTTGGATATTGGATGAGACGACTTGGAACACAATGAAACCAAAACGGAATTTATTTTACTTTCATCTACTCCAACATTTCCTTTTAATTCCATGTTGTCTACTGTAAAGTTACCTGTAGTAAGCGTTCCTGTTTTATCAAACACAATCGTTTTACTTTTAGCTACTTTTTCAAGCGTTTGCCCTCCTTTTATTAAAATCCCTTTTTTGGCGGCTTTACCTATTCCCACAATGATTGCTGTTGGTGCAGCCAGGCCCATAGCACATGGACAGGAAATCACTAATACCGCAATGCTGTGCATCACACTGTCCTGCACCCCTAGATCAAAAACAAAATAACTCAATAAAAAGGTCAGCATGGAAACCCCAAGTACCACGGGAACAAATACTGCACTTATCCTGTCTCCAAGTTTTTGAATTTCAGGTTTGCTTTCCTGCGCATCTTTCACCAATGATATTATTTTATCTAAAGTGCTTCCCCCTTTGACACTAGAGGCCATCATTTTTCCAGTGCCACTTATGACAAGTGAACTACCAACAATGGAATCTCCTACTCTTTTGTAAACCGGTTCGCTTTCTCCACTAATCATGCTTTCATCTACCTCAAACTCACCTTCTGTCACTACGCCATCAAGAGGGAAAACATCTCCTTCGTTAATTTGTAATACGTCTCCCAAATTAATATCGTCAATTTTAACTTCCACCACTTTCCCTTCAACCACTTTATTTGCTGTATCAATTTGAAGATCGGTTAAATCCGAAATCGCCGACGTGGTTTGCTTTACTGATCGATGCTCAATGACATTCCCTAATAAAACCAACGTAGTAACTGTGGCTGTAGTTTCAAAAAATAAATAATTATGGACATCTGGAGCTCCCCAATAAAAATAGACCCCGTATGCGCTGTAAAAAAAGGAAGATAATATTCCAATGCTTACCAACACATCCATGTTGGGCACGCCATTTTTTAAGGACGAAAAACCACTTTTTACAAAAAACCAGCCTCCAGATAAAAGCACAGGAAGTGTCAATACAATTTGAACTATTGGGTTATTCAACACATTGTCATGTGAAACAAACATGTGCATGAACAAGGGCACAGTAAATATTAAACAAAACAAAAAAAGCTTTTCTACTGTGCTGTACTTCTGAAATGACGCACTGTGAATTACTTTATATCCTCCACTGTTAATTCCCTTAGTGATTTGGACATCAACCTCTTTTTCCGACGATTCCGCACTAGCTTGGTACTTTGCTTCACCTGTGGAAAAGTTAACCTGTACGTTCTCTCCCCCATTCTTCTCAATGATTTTTTTGACCCCCAACGCGCAATTGGTGCAGGTCATCCCCTCAACGAGTAATATTTTAGGAGTACTTTTGTTCATTTGAGTACTTTTAAAATCAGTAAAAAAGTATTATTCATATTCATTTACTTAAAGGTAAAATTTTATCTACATTTAAAACCATAATTAGACATGACAAGTATTAACATTTAACATATAAAAATTATGGTTTTGAGTTTTGGAGAAGTACTAATAGATTGTTTACCTGGTGGGAATGTAATTGGAGGAGCACCTTTTAATGTTGCTATTCATTTAAAACGATTAGGTGAAGCCAGTGGAATCATTAGTAAAATTGGTAAGGATGAACTTGGTGATGAAATAAAATCATTTTTGATTGCTGAAAACGTGGACAAGCAAATTCAAATTGACGACAAGCTTAAAACAGGATATGTGACTGTCACTTTAAACAACGGACAACCTTCCTATACTATCCACCGAGGAACTGGCTGGGAATTCGTGGATTACATCGAAGACAATTCAAAGCCAAACTACTTGGTTTTTGGAAGTTTAGCATTGCATTTCCCTCATAACAAAGCTTCATTTGAAAAATATTTAACCTTGTATCCGAATGCCACAAGAATTTGTGACATCAACTTAAGAACTCCATTTTACGACAATGACACCATTGATTATTGTTTGCAAAAAACCAACATCCTTAAAATCAACGATGAGGAACTAGAACATTTTGCGAAAGAAAATAACCTTTCTGACCCTGTTGCTTACTTGGACGAAAAATACAACATCAACAAAGTGATACTGACCAAAGGTGCAGACGGAGCTGAAGTGTTTTGGGAAGGTGAAAAATTTAGCTCAAATGCAGGAACTGTAAACAACCTAAAGGACACTGTTGGAGCTGGAGATTCGTTTACATCAATGTTCATTTATGGTTTACTAAAAGGCATTCCAGTAA
>JBLIBC010000183.1:0-5730 GCA_047632015.1 Glaciecola sp. | reverse complement strand
GGGTCACGAAGAAAGAAAAGCTCAGCACGCAGTGTTGGGCTTTTTTATTTGAAACAAAATGAACCAAGCTAGCTTGAGTGAAAGTTTGTTTCAAATAAAAAAGGACTAATTCGACATTCGATGTTAGGAGGAGAAGATGGTAATCCATCTTCGGTATAGATGAGTATTTTTCTTTCGGAATTCGGAACCCAAAGGAACACCGAAGGTAATCCTGCCGGGGTCACACTTCATTTCAAATCCTTGCTATCAAAACGATTGCAAGGATTTTTTTTTTAATTTCACACAAGGCAGGACAAACTCACTAATTCCTTCTGAAACATTTATCAATAATGGACTGCAATTGGTTTGAAGTAAGAAATAGCACTAAACCAATGAAAACTAATTACTTAAATGCAAAACACCTGAATAAGGGTTCGTATTAATAATACCTTTTAAGGTTTTCTTTAGCGACGGTAATCACTATTTAAGTTTTTTGCTGTTTTCTTTAATAAGAGCACCTGGGTTTTAAGGCTCAAGCCTATACTAAACATTAAAAAACAAATATATTAATGTTTGTCGGCAGAAAATAACCTAACTTCAATATCAAACATCTATCTAAACATTAAAAATTAAGATAATTAATGTCTGAAATCTTATCTCAAATAAACCCTGACAGGAAATTACCTTGGAACAACCTTCCTCCACTTCCCATAAACAAGGACCTTTACCAAACCACAGAGATTTTAGAAAAACTAGGTGATGCCAAGGCCGCTTTAGCAAGGCTTCAAGGAAGAAGTGCAGTTATAGCAAACCAAGGACTGTTAATCAAATCAATTAGCTTGCAAGAGGCTAAACTATCTAGTGCTATTGAAAACATTTTCACAACGGACGACGAGCTATATAGAGCTTTTAGTGATCAAAACCCTGAAATAGAAAATGCTTCAAAAGAAGTTTTAAGGTATAGAGAAGCTCTCTGGTCTGGCTATAATTACTTATCCGATTCAGGAAAATTCGACTTAAATTATTTTATAAATATTTTCCAAGAAATTAAACAAACAAAGGACAGTATCCGTCCTAGTTTTTCAAATACTACAATCAAACAAGGAGGTACGGGTCCCAATGCCGGACAAGTCATCTACACGCCTCCAAAAGGAGAGTCAGTTATTCAAAAGAAATTAGAAAACTTAATTACCTTCCTGAATGATGATGAACAGTTCAAAGTAGATCATTTATTAAAAATGGCCATTGGACATTATCAATTTGAAGCAATCCATCCCTTTAGAGATGGAAATGGAAGGACAGGAAGAATTTTCAATATTCATTACCTGACCAATAAAAAACTATTAGATTTTCCTATTCTTTTCCTTAGTCGATACATATTGGACCATAAGGATGATTATTATTTTGCACTGATGGGTGTATCCCAAAGAGGTAATTGGAAAGACTGGCTATTATTCATGTTAAGAGCTGTCGAAAACACTTCAAACATTACTTTCCATAAAATAAATGACATTGTATCGACAAAAGACGCCATTCTTGATTACGTCAAAAAAGACAAGCGAAAGTTTAAAACACCTGATGATTTAATTGAATTACTATTTACGCAACCATTTACAAAAGTAAAACACTTGGTGGAGGCTGGAATTTATTCTGAAAACACGGCTAGAGACTACCTAAATAAATTATCCGAAATGAATGTGCTAGAAAAGAAAGAAATTGATGGACATCATTACTATTTAAACCTTGAACTCTACCGAATTTTATCCGAATAATTTTCACCAAAAACATCTTCAGTTCTCACCAGTCAAACTTTCGTAATTCTTTCAAAACTTCCAACAAATGGCTTGAGTTTTGTCCTTCCGGGGTCACACTTCATTTCAAAGCCTTGCTATCAAAACGATTGCAAGGCTTTTTTAATTTTATACAACGCAGGACAAAATCGATAATTCGCTTCAAAACATTGATAGACAAAGAACTTTTACTGGTTTGAATAAAAAACAAGCATTAAAATTGTTAACTATAAATAATTAAGAAAAGAATTCAAATCAACAAACTAGCTATTGAATAGATCTTAACTGTTGTGTCCTACTTTTTGTTGCAACTCCAGTTTCCTTTGAGAACTAATTTGATTGCGCTAATTCACTCTAATTATTTTGTGACTTGTTGTCAACCCTTTTTCATGTTGAATTGTAACAACAAATATTCCAGTAGTTTTTAATAAATCTAATGTAACATTTACCTCCGATGAGCCATTAGTTCTTACTTGTTTTCGCTCTAATAACTGACCATTTAAATTAAATAATCTGACGCTGTATTCACCTGATTCAACAGAGGTGAAATAAATTCCCCCTGAATCACTACGAAAATTAACATCATCATTAGTTTGATTAAGAATGGATAGTGCTGCAGAACCACACTCATTCGTTTTAACGTACAAGTTATCAGCTAATTTGCTAGCTCCGCTCTCGCTTAAATGAACAACATCTCCCGAAGCTAACATTGACGCATCAGATATGGACGGCCCATCAATAAAACACAACTTATCATCACTTTTTTGACGGTCGCTAACAACTTTAACAACCATGTCTCTAAAATCTTGAATCTCATATGGGGCGCTATATGCCTTTTCGGTAGTTGTTAGAGGCGAAATACAATATACCTGAGCATCTGGATGATAAGACCTTAAAGAATCAATTAGTCTTCCATACATTGTTTCATGTTCCGACAACGCTGTTGTCAAATATTTCCAATCATTAAACCCAATTAAAATTGAAATAACATCCACTTTTTTACCTTTTGTATTTAACGCAGTTGCCCAACCAAGTCCAGCTCCTGCAACAGCGAGATTGTGTAAATCCCATCCTTTTTGTTTTGCAAGTAAAAAAGGATACGTTTTAGCCGATGAGACATATTGCCCTGTCCCATGAGTTATTGAATTGCCAATTGAAACATATATCGGTTGATTCAAAGCTCCAGGGTCTTCCACTGAATAACCATCTTCTATTTGCATTCCAGTAAAATCCACTCCCCACAAATTTGGCAATGAAACTTCAAATATTTCAGATACCCCAGGATTTGGATGTGCTATAGTAAACGAAAGTGAGGATGAGTTTTGAATAATTACATTATTAACAAAAACTGAAAATCCATTATTAGGGGTTGTACCAATTGTTCCGGCACCATCACGTTTAGTAAATTCTAAATCTATTAATGGACTGGATGTCTTGAATCTTATTCTGACACCTGTTTGAGTAGTTACCCATTGCTGAATCCACGAACCTGCCATTCCTGACTCCCAATTTGTTTCCATTGAAGATAAATGCCTATTCAATTCTACCTTTTCAGAAGAAATATTCGGATAAAATAAGCCTTCATAATATATATGAGGGTTATCCAATTGAATAATTTGTTGAGAATAAATGTTTTGTTGAGAGAGAACGACAAGTAATAATACCATCTGTCTAATTACTGCTTTTTTCATAATAATTGTTTTAAGGATTAAGTTAACACTAAGGTAAGATGATACCTTTCAATGTATTTTACATGCTATGCATAGCTCTTTACATCTTTGTCAAAACACATAAAATTCAAGATTTATCAAACGTTTAAGCAGAGAATGTAAAGTTTAACCTATTAATTCTCTATACGCTCCCGGACTTACAAATTCGCTAGCTTTAAAAACTCTGTTAAAATGAGTTACGTTATTATATCCTGCCAAATAGGCTATTTCAGAAATAGGAAAATTAGACTCTTTCAGTAACCTTTTTGCTTCCGCCATCCTAATGCTGTTCAAATAATTTTTAAAAGTAGTTTGATGGTGTGTTTTTAACAACCGCCCTATTTCTCGGGCAGTTATACCTAATTCTCTTTGAAAATCTAGCTGCGCCAAATTAGAATTATTATAATTTTTTGCCATGTACAGCACCACTTCTTCTAATTTATTTCGAGGCTCCTCAACCACGTCATTAGCAACAAATGGCACCAATATCTTCTTTCTTTTTTTGAACTTATAAAGTACTCCAATAACTATATAACCAACTAGTCCAATTACCATGAAGAACTTGAATACAAGTCGGTTATCGCTTGATAAATCAATGGATTTTACAACTATTTCGTCCCTTTCTCCAGGCTGCAAAAGCTCACAACTCCCAATAACCACGTGAGTTACTCTTGAAAAATCTGGATTTCTGAACTGAGAGGCTTTTACACCATGATGCCTGTACCACCAGCTGGGTGTTATAAATTTCGACAAGGGAATTCGATAAACTTTAGGGCCATCATAATCCAAAATGTACTTGAATGTTAAATCAGAAAGCGGAACAGAATCGGATGAAAATCCTTCATAATTAATTAAAATATTAATTGGAATTCTTGTTCCCGACTCAGATGTTATATTAATGTCCAATGAGTTAAATTCTTCGATCGAAAAAAAAGGTTCATTCCTATCCAACTTTTGCAAATAGATCGACGAAAATGGTTCTGTTTGCGACTTTGACAATTGGTAGCTGAAATGAATTTGATTGTCCTCAATTTGAAATTGTGATTTTGAAAATCCTTTATCTACACTTTCGTGAGACGTTGAAATGGAGTAATCAAGGTTATCAATAGCATTTGGAATTAAGTTGTGTTTGTTAAACTTTACAGAAACTAAGGCTCCAGCAATCAATAAGCACGTATAAAAAAACAACACTAAAAAAATCCTACTCATAAAAAGTAAATTAACATCGACTCTGATCAATCAGCACTACAAAAAACGAAAATATTAGTATTCATTGATTGGTTTTATCATATTAAGTAATCACAAACCTGCACGTCTTCACGCAAAAATGAATTTTTAGGAATAAAATATTTGTGAAATTTTCTACTAATTTAGTGTTAATTTTTGATCATAGTTTTTAAATTTTTGTTTTATTGATTTATTGGAAACTCTCGCAACTAATTCTGCTAAGAACGATTACTCTGTAGTACAATACAATTTTTTTTACCAGGTACAGTCTTACGACTATGATCCTTTTGATTCTAATTCTTATTATAGAATAAACTGACTTAGATGGAAGCGAGCAAGTCTTTCCGGAAAAATCTATTAACATTAGAAATGAGAAACACGTAAAAATTTACCCAATTCCAAGTGTTTCAATTTTCAATCTTGAAGTTAAGCTTGATAAAAAAGCTACAGTTATTGTTTACAGTCAATCAGGGGTAGTAATGGATAAGTTTGCTATGCATGATAACAAGTGTATTGTTGGGCGAGGATTAAAACCAGGGATTTATTTCATTAGAGTATATAATTCTAGTTTTTCCGAAGTACTTAAAGTTGAAAAAATCCGCTAGTAGTAAGCCTATTTCATCAGAAAAAAGACCTTAATATTCTTGATTACTTAGGTACAGAATTTTTGTTCTCATAAGCTTACCGAACTTCTTTCAAAATCAAAATAACATGGTTTAATTTCTCTCCAATCAAGTTCACCCCCTACTGCACATAAATTTTCCTAGAAAACAAGCCCATGTTGGTCCGAATCGTCACAATGTAAACCCCCAATTTTAAATCATCAATTGGCATGACGTATTTAGCTGAAGCACAAAACCCCTCTTTCAACTGTTGCCCCTCTAAATCAAAAATCGACGCTTCAAAACTCCCTCCTGGCACCTGAATAATCAGCTCTGTGTCTTTTTGAAACAATACGAAATTATCTTTCTTATTAATCTCAGAGGACACACTTAATACAGAGGTAAGTGCCGATGACAATTCTT
>JBLIBC010000182.1:0-5732 GCA_047632015.1 Glaciecola sp. | reverse complement strand
AATTAAGTCGGCATCAATCTCAACTTCCTTAATTTTTACTGTTTTCTTCGCTTTTATATTAACTGTATCAGTTTCTTCAAATGCTGGTTTTAAGGTAAAATCTAGCACTTTTACTTCTCCTTTTTTCAAGGATGTTTCTTGACCTTTACTGTTGTATGTCAAATGGCTAAAAGCAATGAATAAGCGTTTGCTGGCTTTTGTTTTAATGCTGTAATTTCCAATGCTGTCTGAAAAAGTAAAGTGTGTACTGTTTGAAATCGTGATTTGTACTCCTGATATTCCTTTTCCACTATCGTCTCGTAAAGTGCCTTTTATAGTCCCCGGTTGTGCGAAAACGGCACCGCTAACCAAGCACAGCAAGGTAATTAGTAATGATTTTTTAATTGTAGTAGGTCTTGACACAACAGTATGTTCAGCAACTCAAAACGTAAATTTTGTTATAAAAGTATGGCTTCCAAATTCAAATAACTAAGAGGATGATATTTTGTTAATAAAAGCTCAAAAAATAGGTGTGCAAACTAAAAACAATTGATAATTTTGTAGTCCATTTAAATCAAATTTAACCTAGGTATAATGAAAAGAGATTCCGCAATATTTGAGTTTATTCAAAAAGAAAATGAGAGACAACTTCATGGTGTTGAGTTAATAGCATCTGAAAACTTTGTTAGCCAGCAAGTAATGGAGGCTCAGGGAAGTATATTAACTAACAAATATGCTGAAGGTTTACCAGGGAAAAGATATTATGGTGGTTGTGAAGTGGTAGATGAAATAGAAACATTAGCCATTAATAGGTTAAAAGAATTGTTTGGAGCAGCATGGGCAAATGTTCAACCTCATTCTGGAGCGCAAGCCAACTGTGCAGTATTCATGTCCTTTTTACAACCAGGTGATTCAATCTTAGGATTTGATTTATCACATGGTGGTCACTTGAGTCATGGGTCTCCAGTAAATTTATCTGGAAAGTTATACAAGGCTCATTTTTATGGAGTGGAAAAAGAGTCAGGAATCATTGACTTAGATAAAATGGAAAAGCAAGCTTTGGAAGTTAAACCAAAGTTAATCATTGCAGGTGCATCTGCTTATTCAAGAGATTGGGATTATGCTAGGATGAGAGCCATTGCTGATAAAGTAGGAGCTATCTTGTTGGCTGATGTAAGTCATCCAGCTGGATTAATTGTAAAAGGATTATTGAACGATCCAATGCCTCATTGTCACATTGTAACTACCACTACGCACAAAACCTTAAGAGGGCCAAGAGGAGGTGTAATCATGATGGGGAAAGATTTTGAAAACCCATTTGGTTTTAAAACCATGAAAGGAGTTACTAAAATGATGTCACAGGTGTTGGATTCAGCAGTGTTTCCAGGTACTCAAGGTGGGCCGTTAGAGCATGTGATCGCAGCAAAAGCTGTGGCATTCGGCGAAGCACTTTCTGATGAATATTTAACTTATGCTAAGCAAGTAATATCAAACGCATCAGCTTTGGCAAATGCACTTGTTTCAAAAGGATACGGTATAATTTCAGGAGGAACTGAAAACCACTCCATGTTAATTGATTTAACAACTAAGGATGTAACTGGAAAGGAAGCTGAAGCCATTTTAGGTAAAGCGGACATTACAGTAAATAAAAACATGGTGCCTTTTGATACTAGGTCACCATTTGTAACTTCAGGTATCAGGTTAGGAACTGCTGCAATAACAACAAGAGGTATCAACGAAAGTGAAATTGTAACCATTGCTGAATTCATTGATGAAGCAATCATGAATGGAACTAATGATGCGAAATTAGCACAAGTAAAAGGTAAGGTGAATGAATTAATGGCTGGAAGGTCATTGTTTGTTTCATAAAGGGACAAGATTACAAAATAGATTTAAAAAAAGGCGACCTCAAAAGGGTCGCTTTTTTTATTGTAACTCAGAGAATAAAGGGTGTCTTTAATGCAAATTATTGCAAAGCGTGATCGTTTCCATTGCTTCTTTGACATCATGCACTCTTAAAATAGCTGCTCCTTTTAAAAGTGCTATTGTATTCAGTGAAGTGGTGCCATTTAAAGCATCTTGAGGGTTTGATTTTAAAGTTTTCCAAATCATTGATTTTCGCGATAAGCCTACTAGTATTGGTAATCCTAAATTTTTGAAGTGATCAAGGTTATTCAATAATTCAAAGTTTTGATCTGTTGTTTTACCAAATCCAAATCCTGGATCAATCAATAAGTCATTGAATCCTTTTTGAAAAAGTTCATTTTTAGTTTTTGATAGACTTTGGTAAACGTCAGTAGTGATGTCGTTGTATTTAGGGTTTTCTTGCATGGTTACAGGATTTCCCTGTATGTGTGATGCTATGTATGGAACCTTAAGCTCAAGTACGGTTTTAATCATGTTTATATCTAAGGTTCCCGCTGAGATATCATTGATTATTTTAGCTCCAGATTCAACTGCTTTTTGCGCTACTGATGCGTGATACGTATCTATCGAAATAATACTTTGAGGGAATTCTTTGATAATTGATTCTATTGCTGGTAGTACCCTTGATATTTCTGTTTCAGTGCTAATTTTTACTGCTCCTGGTCTGGTTGACTGTCCCCCAAGATCTAAAATGCTTGCTCCGTCGGCAAGGTGTTTCTCGCAGGTTTTTAGCAAGCTTTTTTCCGAATCAATCTTTCCACCGTCATAAAATGAGTCTGGGGTTAAGTTAACAATAGCCATCACTTTTGGTGTTGATAAATCAAGTAATTTACCCCCGCAATTGATGTGTTGTTTTTTGTAAAAAGTGGTATCTTTCAACTTTATTTTTTCTCAAATTTAAGCAATGATAAAAACAGTTGAGTCATTTGATACAATAATCACAGATTGTGAAACCCTTTTTAGACAAAAAATGTCCGATTATGGGACAGCATGGAGGATTTTAAGGACTACTTCTTTGACCGATCAAATTTTTATTAAAGCTCAAAGAATTAGGACTTTGGAGGAAAAAGGAGAGTCCAAAATAGGGGAAGGAATTCCTCCCGAATACATTGGGATCATTAATTATTGTGCTATGGCGTTGATTCAATTGGAAAAAGGAGTGGAAGGCGCCGAAGAGTCTAGTGAAAATGAAATTGCTGAATTACATGCTAAGTATTTGAAAACAGCAAAAGATTTAATGCTAAACAAAAACCATGATTATGGTGAGGCATGGAGGGGTATGCGAGTGAGCTCATTAACTGACTTGATATTAATGAAGTTATTAAGAGTAAAACAAATAGAAGATAACAAAGGAAAAACGACAGTAAGTGAAGGTTTAGACGCAAATTATTTAGACATTATAAATTACAGCGTTTTTGCATTAATTCGCCTGAATGAATAGAGGTGAATAAAGGCGAATAGTTGTGAAATACTGCGCTTACATTACAAGAAAACTTTAAATTTACTGTTCCAAAAATTACATTACAATGGCAGGTCTTACCTTATTTGATAAAATTTATGATAAACATGTGGTTACTTCAATTCCTGACGGACCAGATGTATTTTACATTGATGTACAATACATTCATGAAGTAACCTCTCCGCAAGCTTTTGAAGGTTTAAGGAAAAGAGGCATTGAGGTTTTCAGGCCAAAGCAAATATGTGCTACAGCCGACCATAATGTACCTACTGAAAACCAACATTTACCAATTAAGAACGAATTGTCCAGACACCAAGTAAACACTTTGGTTAAAAACTGCGATGAGTTTGGTTTGGAATTGTTTGGGTTAGGACATCCTTATCAAGGAATTGTACATGTTGTTGGTCCTGAATTGGGAGTAACACAACCGGGAATGACAATGGTTTGCGGCGATAGTCATACGTCAACTCATGGTGCATTTGGCGCTATAGCATTTGGTGTAGGAACATCAGAAGTAGAACAAGTGATGGCAACACAATGTTTGTTGCAATCAAGACCCAAAAGAATGAGGGTCACGGTTGACGGTGACTTACAAAAAGGTGTTCGCGCCAAGGATTTGGTTTTATACGTGATTTCAAAAATTTCAGCAGGAGGAGGAACTGGTTACTTTATTGAATTTGCAGGTTCAGCATTTACTAGCTTGTCAATGGAGGGAAGAATGACGGTGTGTAACATGAGTATTGAAATGGGAGCAAGGGGAGGTCTTATTGCACCAGATCAAACTACTTTTGATTACGTGGAAGGACGAGAGTTTGCACCTAAAGGAGCGGATTGGGATGCGGCAGTTACTCAATGGAAAGAGTTGTTTTCTGATCAAGACGCAGAATTCGATAAAGAATATACGTACGATGCGGCTGATATCGAACCAATGATTACTTACGGTACTAACCCAGGAATGGGAGTAGGGATTACTGATAAAGTACCATCAGCAAGTGCGGTAGGAGCAGTTTCTGAAAAGGAAATAGAATCTTTTGATAAAGCGCTTGATTACATGGCCTTTAATGTGGGTGAAACCATGATGGGTAAACAAGTGGATTACGTTTTTATTGGGTCTTGTACTAATGCAAGAATCGAGGATTTTAGAGAAGTAGCTGAAATTGTAAAAGGAAGGAAAAAAGCAGAGCACATTATAGCTTGGTTGGTACCAGGGTCAAAACAAGTGGAAAAACAAATTTTTGACGAAGGGCTTGCAGAGGTTTTTGCTGAAGCTGGGTTTCAAATTAGACAACCAGGATGTTCAGCTTGTTTAGCTATGAATGATGATAAAGTTCCTTCTGGAGCGTACTGCGTAAGTACATCTAACAGGAATTTTGAAGGCAGGCAAGGCCCCGGAGCACGGACTATGTTGGCCTCTCCAATAACAGCTGCGGCTACAGCAATTGCTGGAGTAATTGCTAACCCAGCGGATTTATTATAAATCAAGATTGTTAGCGAAGAAGGACATAACATTAAGTACAAAAAATGGAAAAATTTAATACAATTACATCGTCAGCAGTACCACTTTCTACTGAGAATATAGATACTGATCAAATAATCCCAGCACGTTTTTTAAAAGCGACTACTAGGGATGGGTTTGGTGAAAACTTATTTAGAGATTGGAGGTTTGATAAAAACGACAACCCTCAAACAAACTTTGCTTTGGAAGACACTCGTTTTTCGGGTGAAATACTTGTCACAGGAAAAAACTTTGGTTGTGGATCGTCAAGAGAACACGCGGCTTGGGCAATTCATGATTATGGTTTTAAAGTAGTAATATGCTCTTTTTTTGCAGATATTTTTGAAAACAATTCCTTAAACAATGGCTTGCTTCCTTTGACATGCAGCGCTGAGTTTTTGGCTAAAATATTTTCCGCTATTGAATTGGATAGTCAAACAAAACTGAAAGTTGATTTGGCGAATCAATTTGTTGAAATCGTTGCCAGTGGTGAAAAAGAAAGTTTTGATATTAATGGATACAGAAAAGATTGTTTAATTAATGGGTTTGATAACATTGATTATTTGCTCTCAATGAAGAGTAAAATTGAAGAGTTTGAAAAACAATAAACTATTCAATCTTTGAAAACTAAAGTCTACATAACAGTTTTTTTGTTTTGCACATTGGTAGTAAATGCGAGTGCACAATGCGCAATGTGTAAAGCGCAACTTGAAAGCAATGATGGTGAAATTGGAAATGGAATAAATTCAGGCATATTGTATTTGATGGTCATTCCGTACTTGCTTCTAACGGCTTTAGCACTGGTTTTTTTTAAAGGAAAAATTAAAAGTTCTTTCAGGAAGTTTTTTAATAATTAAGTTTCAGACGAATACT
>JBLIBC010000181.1:0-5750 GCA_047632015.1 Glaciecola sp. | reverse complement strand
CTTGTAATTTGCCTCGTTCTTGTAATATGAGCAGCACTACTTCGTCTTTTTGCTCTACACATTGAAGCGCTTCAAACGCTTTTTCCTGTGTAAGTTGGCTGATGTTATATGGAGGTTTTACTTTATTCAACAACGCAATGATGTTGTTGTTTGCAAATCCCATCCCTAAACGAATTCCTGCTAAGCCCCAAGCTTTGCTTAAAGTTTGCATTACAAATAAGTTCGGGTATAAATCTAAATAGGCTGACCAACTTTCAATGTCGCTGAAGTCGATGTATGCTTCATCCAATACCACTAATCCATCAAACTGCTGTAAGATGGATTTTACTTCGTTGGTGTCTAATAAATTGCCCGATGGATTATTGGGCGAACATAAAAAAATGATTTTGGTGTTGGCTGTTGCTTTTCCAAGGACGTTTTTACTGTTTACATCAAACTTATCATCTAGTGGCACCTCGATGATATTCACTTGGTTTATGTTACCATAAACTTCATACATTCCATAAGTAGGGGGTAGTATGATGATTTCGTCTTTTCCTGGTTCACAAAAGGAACGGATAATCAAATCAATGATTTCATCACTTCCATTTCCCAATATCATTTGTTCAGCAGGTAGATTTTTTAAACTAGATAACAAACCTTTTACACCTAGTTGAAGTGGATCAGGATACCTGTTGTATTTTGTGTCGTAGGGGTTTTCGTTGGCATCCAAAAACACTTTAGCTTGTCCTGTGAACTCATCTCTTGCCGAGCTGTATGGCTTCAAGGTTAAAATACTTGGACGAGCTACTTTATTAATATCAAAACTCATTTCAAACTGATGCTATGCTTAATTAATTTCGTTAATAGTAAAAATACTTAATTGGATTTGAGTAAACCATCAATGTGTTGTTTGATTTCGTTTTTACTGGATTCAAATTCGAAAACCGTGTAAATTAATTTAAAATTTACTGGGTCAAACACATGTCCGTAAGCCTTTTTCCCAATGACAATTTTATCTTCTTCAAAGGAAAAAAGTCCCAACAATATTTTGACCTGCTCGCAAGTAAAACATTTGGTTTCTAGTGAGTTTGAAATGATTGTGATTTTTGTATCATCAAAATCTTGCTGTGCAATGTTAGCTTGGAAAGCTGCGAAGTCGGTGCTGTCTGCAGCTACTTTACAACTGTCAACTGCCGCAAATGAATCACTTGAAATTGTAACTAATACTAAAGCGAAAATGAACCCAAATGTTTTTTTATACATGTTTTTAATTTTAAGTAAGTGTCACTATTTATTTATTTTACTAATAAACTCCTCGAGCATTGGGACATTTTTATGTCCAGGTGTGATTTCAAATTTACTATTGAGATCGATGCCTATTAAACCACGAATGGAAAGGTGGTTTATTGTGTCAACATCCTCTTTTCCAATACCTCCACTTAGCATGAATTTGAATTTACCGTTCAATTCGTCTAGCTTTCTCCAATCGAATTTCATGCCAGTTCCTCCATGAAGTGGTGATTTTGTGTCGAATAAAAATAAATCTACAGACGAGAAGTCATTTAATATTGAAAAATTAAAGCTGTCATCAATGCCAAAAACTTTCCATATTTCTAGCCCTAAGTTTTTTATTTGTTGACATAATTCTGGACTTTCTGAACCATGAAGTTGGGCCACTTCAATGTTGAATTCCTTTTTGATTTGTTTTACATATTCATAAGTGGCATTCACAAATACACCTACCTTTTTAGCTTTAATAGTGTCTAATTTAAGGCTACTATTCCCTGCAAAACGTGGTGATTTGGCATAGAAAATCATTCCAATGTAATCCACTCCCAAACCATCAATTTCCTTGATGTTGGATTCATCTTTAAGTCCACAAACCTTTATGCTGAGATCGTTTTTCATACTTGTTTACAGCCCACAATTATTAATAAATTCTTGACAACTCTCACCTGGGTTTTCGCTTTTCATGAAGTTTTCGCCAATTAAAAATCCGTTAAAACCTTCGCTTTTCATTTTAAGTAAAGTATCACTATTACTGATTCCACTTTCAGCTACTTTCGGAACGTTATTTGGCAACTCTTTGGATAGTCTGATCGAGTTTTGAATGTCAATTGTAAAAGTTTTTAAATCACGATTATTGATTCCCACAACGTCAATATCTTTTCCAAAGTGTGCCAACTCTTGTTCGTTGTGAATCTCTAAAAACACATTTAACCCTAAGGATTTAGCCGCGCTGGCCAGTTCAGTCGATTGAGTAGTTGATAGGGCCGAGGCTATCAATAGTATGATATCAGCTCCCATTGCTTTTGCTTCATGAAGTTGGTATTCGTCCACCATGAAGTCTTTTCGCAAAATTGGCACGTTAATGACTTCACGTGCAAGAAGGACATCATTAATAGTTCCTCCGAAAAATTTAGTGTCCGTTAGGATCGATACGGCTGATACTCGTGCCTTTTCGTAGCCACTCACAACTTGTTGCACCGTTACCTTTCCATTAATTAACCCTTTAGAAGGAGATTTTCGTTTGAATTCTGAAATGATCCCTGTGCCATTCATGATACTATCAGCAAAACTTAAGCAGCTTCTTCCATAGTGCTTTTGATCTTGTAGTTCAGCAACACTAACGAGTTTTTTAGACAGTGCGACTTCTCTTTTTTTATTGTCAATGATGGTATCTAAAATGGTCATTTTATTTTATTAATTGGGTAAAAGCTGTTTTGGCTTTTCCACTAATTAGTGATTCTTTAGCTTCGGCCATAGCATCTTCCAAAGTAACTCCTTTTGCTAAGTAAATTGCCATTCCACTGTTCGCTATGATGGCGTTGTTTTGCTGTGTTGTCCCTTCTCCGTTCAAAATATCAGTGAATATTTTTGCTGATTCAGCTACTGTTTCACCTCCATAAATATCGGATTGTTGTTGAATTTCAAACCCTAAATCAGCAGGTTGATAAATGTTTTCCTCCTCCTTAGTAGTAGCTTTGAATCCAGAGGTGAGGGATATTTCATCGTATCCGTCTAAAGCGTACAACACCATGTATTTGGTGTCTGATTTTTGAAGTAAGTAATTATACAAGCGCATCAATTCTAAATTGTAAACTCCAGTTACTTGCATGGCTGGCTTGCTCGGATTTACTAATGGGCCAAGCATGTTGAAAAAAGTTTTCATGCCTAATTCCTTACGGACTGGGGCAACTGCTTTCATAGCTGGGTGAAACAAAGGGGCGTGTAAAAAAGTGATCCCGCTTTCTTGTAATTGCTTATTTAAAATGCTTTGATCATTAGTGAAATTGTAGCCCAAATGTTCCATTACATTAGACGAACCACAGGAAGACGACACACCATAATTACCATGTTTTGCCACCTTAACACCAGCTCCTGCCACCACAAACGAGGACAAGGTGGAAATGTTAAAAGTGTTTTTTCCATCGCCTCCTGTACCACACATGTCAATTGTGTCAACACCTCCAAAATCAACAGCCAAGCATAATTCCAGAAGAGCTTCTCTGAAACCTTCTAATTCACGAACTTTGATGGTTCGCATCATGAACGTGGTTAAAAAAGCCGCTATTTGGCTGTTGTTGTATTTTCCTTCTGCAATTTCAACAAGCGTTTGTTTGGCGCTTTCGCGACTCAAAGCTTTGTTTTCTATCAGCTCGTTAAGTATTTTTTTCATGCTTTCAATGTAGTAACAGTTAGTTTTCTAACCAGTTTTTCATCAGGTCTTTTCCGTGCTCAGTCAATATAGATTCAGGATGAAATTGGACTCCACACACATCATATTTCTTATGACGTATGCTCATAATACAGCCCTGGTCATCCACAGCGGTTAGTTCCAATTCCGATCCTAATTTATCCTTGTTAATTTGCCAGCTGTGGTAACGACCTACTGCAAACTCGGTAGGTAAACCCTTGTAAAGTACATCCTCCTTAGTGACTTTCATGTTGTTTGCAATTCCGTGCAGCACATTTTTTCTGTTTTCCAATTCGGCACCATAAACTTCACCAATGGCTTGGTGACCTAAGCACACACCCATTATGGATTTTGTAGCACCATAGGTTTTTATTAAGTCTTTCAATATGCCTGATTCGTCGGGAATTCCAGGTCCAGGAGACAACAATATTTTGTCGTACGCATTTACATCCTCCACTGAGATTTTATCGTTACGAAAAACGTCCATGTTCGTGTAGCCCAATTCCCTAATGTAATGCACCAAGTTGTAGGTGAAGGAATCGTAATTATCAAGGACTAATATTTTTATGTTTTTATTTGACATTTGTCTCTTTTTATTATTTAATTTCTCCAGCTATTTCAATAGCATTGTGCAAGGCAGCAAGTTTATTAAACACTTCTTGTCGTTCGTTTTCTTCGTTACTCTGTTCCACAATTCCGGCTCCAGCTTGATAAAATAAGGTGTTGTTTTTACTCAAAAAAGAACGAATAATGATAGCTTGGTTAAAATCACCATTGAACCCTAAATATCCGATACATCCTCCGTAAATTGAACGGTGGTTTTTTTCGTATTTACTTATTAGCGAAAGTGCCTTGTGTTTTGGAGCACCTGATAAGGTGCCAGCTGGAAACGTGTCCGCCACAACTTGCATGGTTTTAGTATTCTTTTTTAACCTACCTGTTACTTTAGAAACCAAGTGAATCACATGTGAGAAAAACTGGACCTCTCGGTATTCTTTAACTTGTACTTCGTCTGATGACCGGCTTAAATCATTCCGAGCCAAATCAACTAACATCACGTGTTCGGCATTTTCTTTTGGATCAGCTAATAATTTTTCAGCAAGTTTAGCGTCTTTTTTATCATCTCCTGTGCGCCTAAAAGTTCCTGCAATTGGGTGAATTTCAGCCTGATCACCTTTAATGATAATTTGAGCTTCCGGTGATGAACCAAAAATTTTGAAGCTTCCGTAATCAAAATAAAATAAGTAAGGTGAAGGATTGATGCTTCTTAATGCTCGGTATAAATTAAAATCGTCGCCGGAGAATGTTTGTGAAAATTCTCTGGATAGTACCAATTGAAACACATCTCCTCTTTTGCAATGGTCTTTTGCTAAACGGATCATTTTTAAATACTCCTCGTCAGTACAATTACTGACCTCATCGTTGTTAGGAGTAAAAGTAAAGGTGGAAAAATTTTGTGCGAACATAATGTCACTGATGTCGTCCAAACTTAAGTCAGATCCTTTTTTCATTTCAGCACAGTCGTGCTTAAACAAGTGCGCCTCACTTTTAAAGTGATCGATAGCGATCACGTACTGATAAATTCCGTAAAATAATTCTGGAACTTTTTTTGATTTTTTGATGTCGTAATCCAAGTTGATGTCTTCAAAATACTGGACAGCCTCGAAGGAAGAATAACCAAATAATCCATTGTTCATGAATTTGAATTCGTTTTCTTCCACCTGAAATTGAGAAATATAATTGTCCACTGCTCCTGGTACGTCACTTTCTTTTGTTAGGGCTTCAGAAGTGATTTTTCCATCTGGAAAAGTTTGTTCTAGTATGCCGTTGTCTATTTTAATGTGAGCAATTTGGTTGAAGCAAATGAAAGAAAAACTGTTTTCATTTCCTCGATAATCACTAGATTCTAATAAAATACTGTTGGGAAATTTGTCCCTTATTTTTAAATATACGCTAACAGGAGTATAGCTGTCGGCGAGTTGTTTTTTATGTGTTGTGGTTAACTTGTACATTTTATTTTTTGGTTAAAAAAAAAGCCTGCAGTGAACTGCAAGCTTTTATATTGTTATAA
>JBLIBC010000180.1:0-5751 GCA_047632015.1 Glaciecola sp. | reverse complement strand
TGATTTAGTAATTTCCAATTTATTTAAATCAACAACAGCAATCGCGCTAGCATACAAATCAGTTACATAAGCTTTGCTGTTACTCACAGTTAAAAAATAACGCGGTGAACTAAAGCCTGAAATAGTCCCTTTATTTTTAAAAGTAAATTGATCAATTAATTCCACTTTCCCTGAATTATTCACCACCAGGTACAAAGTATTGCCTTTTTGATGTATTGATTGCAATACGTCACCAACCTTACTCCCATTAGCGTTTTCATATACTTTTGGACTTATCTCATTTGAATTAATGTCATAATAGGAAAGTGAAGCATTTCCAAATTGGAAATTCCCCTCACTTCCTATGTATACACCTTGCTCCCCACTAATCTCAGACACAAAAACATTCTCCTCGGGACGATCTTTTTTACAAGAGCACACCACAAACAGTAACACAGCAACAACAAGTAATCTATTCATTGATAACAGTAATTTTTTGACCATACGAATTGTTCGAACTAACCACAACAACATAGTACATTCCAGTATTCAAAGCACTCGTATTAATATTAAATCCTCTTGAACTTTTTAGCACTAACTCACCAAAAAAATTGAAAATTTTCACGTGTTCGACAGGTTCCTCAAGTTTTACAGAAAAATGATTCAACACTGGATTAGGGTACAAAAGAACTTCCTTCACATTTACCACTTGAACAACATCGGTACTTGATGAATTAATAACTCCTACACCATCTAAATCAAAGCCCGAAGACGAAAATGGTGTTGGCCAAGGTTCATTTATCACGTTCCCTGCGGTATCATAGGAAGCATATTCCGAATCTATGGAGCCCACTACATCAATCACCTTTACATGAGTTATTGCATTCACGTCCAACCCGTCTGACCCTTTCAATTCTTGCAAATCAAAAGGAGTTCCATAGCCACCTATGTACTTTCCAGCAAGGTTGTTAATTTTTTCCGCATCTACTGTTCCAAAACCATTAATTTGAGTTGTTGTTTGCGTCAACGAGGAAGCAGGAAACCTCACAAAATTTAAACCGTCAGAACTCACTTCCACAAAAGCTAACTCCAAAAAATCGTTGCTGAATGAGTTTTCAAACACAGCAAAATCAGGACCTTCACCATTTATTATTGGACTCGAAAATTGAACAACAGCACTTCCACCATCCCCTAAGCTTAACACTATTCGCCCTGTAGCTTCACCTATCACAGACTCTTCTGTGCCAACTGAGGAATTTCCTAATGCATTGTTTGATGCATCTTGCAAGCCCAACTGATAGTCACAAGACACAGCCCAGCCTACAAAGGCCGAACTGTCCTTACGCATTGCAGCAGTACCAATTTGACCAGCAGATGGCGCATATTGAGCGCATACACAACCTCCATATAGCATTAAAAAGTACAGACTACTTTTTAATGAATTTCTTTTGAGTAAGCTCATCATGCGACCAAACGTTTAAAATATAAATACCAGATTCTAAATTACCCACATCAAAAGTAGAAAGATTTGATGTACCAGTTGTTCCCATAACAACTTTACCCATCACATCAATTATTTGAACATTATCTCCAACAAGAACGCCATTAACATTTAAGACTCCATAAGTAGGATTTGGATAAACTTCTATCACCGAACTCGATTTCTTTGATACGAATAATGGAGTTCCAGCAGTTTTTAAATTATCCATGCAAAAATAAGCTGGTGTGTTCATACCCCAATCCCCTATGTCTGTAGAATTCAAAGAAAACGTTAAGCTATCTACATTTCCAAGTGAAGTTAAATCTACCCACCTCCAATCTTTTACCACATAATCCTGAGCACTGTCAGCGAATCGAAAATCAGCCAAATAAAAATTTACCGAATCACTTACAACCGAGCCGTTGTAATGCCCCTTAATCGTTAATAAAAACCAATCTTCATCATTTCCAGTAGCACCTCCGAACTTTTTAGCAAAGCCATCCCCATCTGTCATGCTCAACGCAGCATATGTTCCGTTATTAATGTACATTCCCTCCACTTGCCGCCCACCGGACTCACCTTTAAGAACCACTTTTGCTCCTGATTTCCCAACCACGTAATTTGCTGACTCACTGTACCCACTTCCAGCCCTTGCGCCATAATTATTAGTATAACCTGCTGTTGTGCTATCTTTTACATTCGAATAAGCCCAACCAGCACTCCACCAGCTACTGAAACTGTTTTGAAAACCTGCGTTTCCACTGTCAAAAGTACTGTCAGCTGAAGCATCAGTTCCGGTCCAATAAGTCCCAGCTGCAAGCGTTAAATTCTCAAAATCAGAAGTTGTTTGAGCACCTACGCTCGCAATTCCAATTGCTAAACTTGTTAATATTAGTAAGCTTTTTTTCATGATTATTTGTTGATTATTTGTTGACTTTCCCTTTGGCCAAGGGTTGATATAAATTTATGTTTATTCCGAATGAATAATTAACTAATGGCATAGGACGATAAGCTATTCTCACATAGTCTTCATTCCAGATATTTTCAATCCCAAAATACCCTTCAAATTTATATTTTCCGCGTTTCGCATTAAATGACACATGCACCGACCCCAAATCAAAAGGAGTCAAATACTCACTGTTATCGCTTGTGGTAAAAGTATACCCCGTATAGTTATGCCTGTAGGACACTGCATACTGTTTTTTTGACAACGTTAACTTGGCAAATCCTGAATAACGCGGAGTATAAATAAGTTGCTTCCCTAACGAATTATCAATTGCACTCAGCACTTTTTCATTAGTGGAAAGCACATAACTAGTCATCAACTTCAATGAAATTTTCATGTCATCTTCTAAAACAATAATATTTGACAAACTTTCGACCCCCCTACTCCACACTTCTTTTATGTTCTCTGGGGACCATACCGCACCATTTGGAACCCAGGCAATCCAATTATCAATGTTTTTATTAAATAGAGTAACTTCCGAATTAAATGCAATCAAGCCCTTGTCATCAATGTTTAACTCAACTCCAATTTCTTCACTAAAACCACTTTCCGCCATCAACTCCAAATTCCCGCCAGGATTCCAGTACCTGTCATTTAAAGTAGGTAACCTGTACACACTCGACACTTTAGATTTAAATTTTATAAACCGATTTACTATTAACGTATTCTGGAAGGAAAACGTGGGCGTTACGGCATTTTCATTTAATACAATTGCTCTACCAGACAAAACAGTAAATAGTTTTTTCTTTTTCCCTGTGTACTTTAAAAATGAGTAAATGGAGAGCCTGTTCTCTTGAACCTGATCTGTGTAGTTTGATGCTGAAGCAATGGCGAAGCTATTAAGCGCTCCACCACTATATTGAAAACCCCTACTCAACTCGCGATCATAAGTTACTTCCGTAAGAATCATTTGAGCATGATTCTCTGAAAAAATAAGAGCGGTGGAGTCTTGATAGTCATTCTGATTATCAAAATAGCCTCCTTTTATCCTCAACTTATTCTTGCTTTTAAACCACAAATAATTCACCATGAATCGAGTACTTTTATCCTGCTGATAGGCATGGCTCTCTGTTTGAAATACAATTGGCGAAATATTTCTATCAGCCTCTTGATGCCACAATGAAAATTGTATTTTTTTATTCTTTTTGATCCTGTACTGGAAGTCCGTTAACAGTCCCGCTGCCAAATAATTCGCATGGTTTTGCACCACTAACGTATCCTTTCCCTGTACTTCCTTAAAAAAGGGGAAGTCATTCTCCGATTGAGACCGAAACAAAGCCAAGGAAAAAGTCATTTTCTCTTTACTAATTTGAGTTTTCATTGATTGAGTATTTAACCCAAAACTTCCAAAGCTTCCACCCAACGAATAAACGCTACCTTTTCCAAATGAACTTTCATTATTCAGATGGATAGCTCCCCCTAACGCACCACTTCCCCACTGAGCACATTCACCACCATACTGAACAATGATTTTATTAAAAAATGAACTCGGTATCAAAGAAAAATCAAGGGTTCCATTAGCACTACTATTTAATGAAAAACCATTCCATAACACAGCAGTTTGACTAGCATTCCCTCCACGAAAAGAAGAAGTAGCTAAACTGCCACGCCCATAAGACTTAATAAACATGGAACTCTCCGAACTAAGTAAATCGGCAATATTTCCATTTTTAAATTGAGACAGCGTTAAACTATCATATTCAACTGACTTCGTTCCAACTGAAAACACCTCTAGTCGGCTATTTGTTATCTCCAATGGTTCTAGCTCCACCAACACAGTATTTTCCTGCGCTTGGATTTGCGCTAGAAAAACAAAACATACAATGGCAACCATTAACTTTTTCATTCATCAAATTAGATGCATGAAACTTTCGGTTATGAATATTGGAATACACAGCCACGCAGGCGGAAGACTCCATTAGCTTTTATCCCGAAAGCATCATGTATTAATGTAGTAATGGCAGGTCTTCTGACTTACACCCTGTTTTTGAGTCTTCCCATTCAACGCGAACAGTGACATGGTTCAAAAACATAATTCGGTGCTTACAGCAGCGGGAACTGTTCAGGATTTTCACCCGATTCCCTTTTAATCAAACTTCAAAAATAATTCAAAAGTTTAAACCAAAATTACGGCACAAATGTAGACAGGAAATTTTAATTCCACGTCAGATTATAAAATATTTATTTTTTCGACTTACTTTCAACTTCCATTTTTAAAGTCAAGTCAGTGAACTAAAACCCCATGTTCTTTGAGGGTGGAGACTACATCCTTCCTCTTTTCATTTAGGCCTTTTATATTCTCAGTAAATCCTTTTGCCTAACTCAATAGGGATCGGTTGATTAAAAATTGGCCCATCAAACACAAACGCATGAAACTCCCCATTTTCACCACATGGGTATGCATTAGAGGGAAGATCACCAATGAAATTCTTATCAATAATTCTCCCTGCAAAACTTCCACCCAACAATTCCGCTTTTACCCATACTAATATTGCTTTGAAGCCTAGGTTTAAAAATTCTTGAAGTGTTTTTAAGGTATCTTTTTTCCATATTGGAAAGTAGGCTTGAACATCATCTTTTGCTAATTCTTTCTCTCTAAATTCTTTAAGTTTTCCAAAAAAACATGTCCAAAAACACTAGTTATTAAATCTTCGCTCTTCATCTCTAACACTTACGCCTCATAACATCAGCGTATTCAATCATAGACGGTTGTTCAGGCAAGTACAACTTTTCAAGAGCAATTCCAATTTCCTTCGCCTGTGCATACATTAAATCCTCCCTAACTCCATGCATTGAGACACTACCAAAACCTTCGTTCACTTTGGTGAGTAATTTATCCACTGAATATTTTTTATCTTTTAGTACCTTGTATAAGGCCAAGGAAGAGTCCTTTACCCACTCCAATTAAAATAACTTTTAATCTATGTTTATCGTCCAATTTATTGATTTCACGTTCTTATAATATGTGCTAGGATTGGACACAATGAAGTTCTTTCAAAAATGAAATATCCACTTGCCTTTATCCCGAAAGTATTAGGTATTAATGTCAGGTCTTCTGACTTAAACCTTGTTTTTGAGTCTTCCCATTCAATTGGAACAGTGACGTTTTTCAAAACACATTTGGTGCTTAAAGCAGCGGGAACTGTTCAAGATTTTTATCTGATTCCCTTTTAATCGAACCTCAAGATTACTCATGAAGTTCAAACCAAAATTACGACACAATTGTAGCTAAGAATGTACAATCTGTGATTACAGAAAGTCGAGAAATAATAACATACTCAAACTA
>JBLIBC010000179.1:0-5762 GCA_047632015.1 Glaciecola sp. | reverse complement strand
TTTTTTAAAAATAAAAACACCTCTTGTCAAGAAAGTACAATTGTCTATTCTGGGTTTAATTTTAGCCTTTGGCCCGACGGTTTTATGGGAATATAGAAACCACAACTTAGGAAAAGAAATTAAAGGTATTTCTACCTTTTATGAAATATACAGCCCTACAAACAACAGCATTTGGCGAGCTCCTCATCAATCAATTTATGAATTGGTTAAGCTGTTTAGTATAAGTGGACAAGATTACCATCAGTGGAGTCAGAAACACGAAACAGCAGCGCAGCTTAATGATGAATGGGAAGATATTAATTCACCACTGAGTATTTTTGATGACAACAGCATTGTATTGATAGGTCAGGACACTTTGACCAAGTATGTTCAAATGTATCAGCAAAGTATCTCAGAAATTGCGGTTTATGCAGCCCAAAATAAGTACAGTGTAAAAGAGCAATTAGTGGCCCAAAAATTTGATGAATTTACACGTCAATATAAAGAAGATTATACATTTAGATCTTGGGTTATTACTCCTTTAAAAGTGCTCAAAACTATTGTTTGGCAATCGCACCTCAATTTGTTTTTATTTTGGAATACTTACGGTCAAAGTGGTTGGATGAAATTATTCAGTCTTTTGACCTCGTTGCTAAATTTTTCAATTTATTTCGTACCACTGTGTTATTTGCTTGTCAATCCAAAAAAAATAAGCAAATACCTTGCGTTAATAATGTCCGTTGGCTTTAATATTGGATTTTTGATTTTTGTTCAAAGGGGATTAGAACAGCGATATTATTCACCATTGCTTCCCGTATTATTCGCCTGCTCTTTGTGGGTAATTTTTCAGCTTTTTCAGTTATTCAAAAGCAGGTATTCCCGTAATATCGGATCCCGTTATAAGTAAATGAATGTCATGGGTTCCCTCATAGGTAATTACTGACTCTAAGTTCATCATGTGTCGCATGATCGGATATTCTCCAGATATTCCCATCGCTCCATGAATTTGACGCGCTTCTCTGGCTATGTTTAAGGCCATTTCTACGTTGTTTCTTTTAGCCATGCTAATTTGTGCTGAGGTAGCCTTGTCTTCGTTTTTTAAAGTTCCTAACCTCCATGTTAGCAATTGAGCTTTGGTAATTTCAGTGAGCATTTCAGCTAATTTTTTTTGTGTCAATTGAAAGGATGCAATTGGCTTTTTAAACTGAATTCTTTCTTTAGCATAATTAAGTGCTGAATCATAACAATCCATCGCAGCCCCAATAGCTCCCCATGCAATTCCATAACGAGCAGAATCTAGACAGGAAAGAGGAGCTCCTAAACCTGAACGTCCCGGCAAAATGTTTGCTTTGGGCACTTTTACGTTATCAAAAACAAGTTCACCAGTAACACTTCCACGTAGTGACCATTTATTTTTAATCACAGGTGCAGTAAACCCTTCCATGCCTTTTTCTACCAGTAAACCATGTATTCTTCCTTCTTCATTTTTTGCCCAAACTACAGCTACATCAGCAAGTGGCGAGTTTGTGATCCACATTTTGGAACCGTTCAATATTACATGATCTCCATCGTCAGTATAATGAGAAGTTAACCCTCCCGGGTTCGACCCCGAGTTTGGTTCAGTTAATCCAAAACATCCAATCATTTCACCGCTAGCCAGCTTGGGCAAATATTGCTTTTTTTGAGCTTCCGATCCATATTTAAAAATGGGATACATCACCAGCGAACTTTGAACCGAAGCGCAAGACCTGATGCCACTGTCACCCCTTTCAAGCTCCATCATCATTAAACCGTAAGACATTTGATCCAAACCAGCACCTCCATATTCAGTAGGAATGCAGGGACCAAAAGCACCTACTTCCGCTAAACCATCCAATAAACTCATGTCAAATTTTGTACTTTGACACATTTCCTCAATGATAGGCATCACGGACTTATTCACCCATTTTCTGGTGGTTTGCATCACCATTTTATTTTCTGGTGATAGTAAATCTCGAAATTGATAATAATCGTGAATTGAATAGTCTGTTCCCATGATTTTGAATTGAATAAAACAACTGTATACTTTAACAACGGAAATTACCGGCTAAGGTTTCCTTAAGTGGTAACATTTTATTGAGGAGTTATTCTCCTTTAACCTTAAAAACAGGAACCATCGAGGTAAGAATAGCAATACCATTTACCATGGCAAAAACAATAAGAACGTCCATGTAATCGATCAAAATTGGGAAGCAGTCAATACCTCCAGATGCACCATATCCAAAGTAGCAATAATTGTCTTGAAACCAACAAGCAGCAAGACCTAAGGCCATTCCTATTACAGTTCCAAATAACGAAATAAGTAAGCCTTCCAACCAAAATATGGTGCGCAAAGTCCTGACAGTTGCACCCATGCTTTGTAGCACGTATATGTCCTTGTTTTTGTCAATAATTAATATAGTTAAAGATCCAACTACATTGAACACGGCAAGTACAACAATCAGTGACAATATTAAAAGTGTGATCCACTTTTCAGCATTGATAGAGCGGAACAAAAACTCATTTTGTTCAAAGCGGGTTTTAATTACAAAATTAGCACCTATAATTTTTTGAATTTCAGCTTTGACCAATTCCAAATCGGCTTCAGGCTTCAGTCCAATTTCCAAACTGCTTATTTCCTTGTCTAATCCTAATAAATCTTCAGCTAATTCCTTATTCACTAAAAGATATTTGGCGTTGAAATCAGTTGTGATGTCATATACACCCACTGGACTTGCTGCGACACTTTTAAAAAAGTCACCACCAAAACTAGCACCACCAAATAAGTTAGGAACGTAAATATGAACCGGTTCAAACAACCCGACATTAACACCTAATTTAAGTGCTAAATCCGTTCCTAAAACACACATGTTTTTACCATTTCCACGAAGAGCATAAAAGCCATCTACCAGATTTTCCTCAATGTGGGTCATTTGCTCAAACTCCTCAGTCACTCCTTTTAAAGTAGCTACTTCCTGGTGATCACGGTATTTTAACAGCACAGTTTCCTCAATTGATTCAACAAGCACCTCAACACCGTTTACAGCCCTGATTTTTTCGTACGAAATTTCAGGAGTATGGATTCTTTTACCATGAGCAGCTGTAATTTTAAGATCAGGATCAAAGTCCGAATACAAATCCATGACCGACTCCGAAAGCCCATTCATGGCCGATAAAATAATGATCAACGCACAAGTTACAATGCTTACCACCACCACAGATATTCCTGTTATCCAATTGATGATGTTGTTGCTTTTTTTAGCAACTAAGTAACGTAATGCTATAAAAAATTGGAGTTTCAACCTTTCAGTTTAAATGTAGTTAGTCCTTCAATAAATCATTGATTTCCTCATAGTAATCTAAAGAGTCGTCGATTTTAAAAATCAACTCAGGTACTTTCCGTAGTTGATGACGAGTACGAGCTGCTAATTCTTTTCGAATGAGCTTGTTTTGTTTATCTACAAGTACCATGGTTGCGTCTTTATCCTTGCCCATGACACTCAAAAACACCCTAGCCGATGACAAATCAGGACTAACCCTTACGATTGTTACAGTGACAAATGCACCACCAAACATTGTTTTTGACTCCTTTTGAAATATATCTGCAAGATCCTGAAGAATTACCTTTGAAACCTTTTGTTGACGTCTAGTATCCATGAGGGTAAAGATAGGTTTTTATAAGTTCAAAGTATGTGTGATGTGGTTGTTGCTCATTGCTCAATGCTATTTCTATGATTATTCTATTAAATTTTGTAGTTTAGCAGCAATTAATAATTATAGCACAACGTTAATTAATAGAAATTGACAATCGTCAATTAATAATAATAAAACAGCTACAAATAATAATAATTACACGAAGACCACTAAGGCATGACCACACCCGGAGAAAAATTAGCAGAATCTTTAGAAAAGTTAAAAGAATTACAGGATCAAGGTGTTGTAGGGATCAAAGCCTCTGACCTTAGTAGGGTGCACAAAGAGCGGTTAGTAGATAACGGTTTTATCAAAGAAGTTGTCAAAGGTTGGTATATATCTGTGTCTCACGAAGAAAAAAAAGGGGATAGTACGTCATGGTTTACTTCTTTTTGGATGTTTTGTGCAAGATATTTAGAAGATCGATATGGGGACGATTATTGTGTTTCCGCTGAGCAGTCATTGATGTTACACAGTGGAAACCACTCCGTACCTTCTCAGTTAATTATACGAGCTTCGAAAGGAAACAATTTACCTACGCAATTACTGCATAGTACATCGTTATTTGTAATGAAGTCCCCTTTACCTGCTGTGGCAGAAGTCGAAATTATACATGGCCTTAGAATAATCAGTTTAGAATCAGCAATTGTTCATTGTAGTCCGTCCTTTTTCAGAAAACAAGCGACAGATGTTAGGTCGGCCTTGATGATGATTAAAGACTCGTCGCAACTTTTGGGAATACTGCTAGATGGTGGACATTCTAAAATTGCTGGGAGGTTAGTTGGAGCTTATCGAAATCTTAATCGAGATAATGTTGCTGACGAGATATTGAAAACAATGAAGTCAGGAGGGTATCATGTTCGGGAAATAGATCCTTTTACAGAATTTAGTCTTGTCCAATTAGAGGCAACAGAGAGTTTGCCTCATGTTAACCGAATATTGTTAATGTGGGATGAAATGCGAACTGAAGTATTACAAGTATTTCCAAAAGTTTCTAAAGTGTCAAAAGAAAAAGAGGTATGGTTACAAGAGATAGAAGAAATGTATACGACTGACGCCTATCATTCTTTGTCGATAGAAAAGTACAGAGTAACTCCGGAGTTAATAGAGCGCGTTAGAAGTGGAACTTGGGATGTCAAAGAAAATGAAGAAGATAAGAAGCACAAAGATGCAATGGCAGCTAGAGGCTATTGGCAAGCATTTAATGCAGTAAAAGAAAGCATTGATAAAGTACTAGATGGGCGGAATGCAGGAGAAGTAGCAAATGAGGATCACCGTGACTGGTACAGAGAACTGTTTGCTCCAAGTGTTACAGTTGGAATTTTAAAAGCTTCTGATTTAGCAGGCTACAGAAACAGTCAGGTATACATTGGACAATCTAGACATACCCCAATTAATAAAGATCATGTACTGGATGTAATGCCGTTGCTATTCAAATTATTGTTTGAAGAAAAAGAAGCAAGTGTAAGGGCAGTATTAGGACATTTTATATTTGTATATACACATCCGTATATTGATGGAAACGGGCGAATGGGAAGGTTTTTAATGAATGTAATGTTGGTATCAGGAGGATATCCCTGGACAATTGTTCCAGTAGAAGAACGTGAGAGATACATGAGTGCGTTAGAAAGCGCAAGTGTGGATCAAAACATCAGACCATTTGCAGAATTTTTAAGTTATTTAGTGGAGGCAGGATTAAAAGGAGAACCTATTGCAAAGTTATAATTGAGACCAAATGCCCACGTTTTCAAATAAATAGATTGAAAAAATCAACAAATATTATCGAATTAATTTCCTTACTTTTGCGGCAAGTTAAATGCTTTACTAGCACGTCACAATAGAGGAGTGGCCGAGTGGTTTAAGGCGCACGCCTGGAAAGCGTGTATACTAGCAATAGTATCGGGGGTTCGAATCCCTTCTCCTCTGCCAAAGAAAACCCCAACCGTAAGGTTGGGGTTTTTTATTTTCATCAAATCACTCAAGCCAAGTTCACTTGTGCGCCGAGTGATTTGATGAAAATAAAAAGGACCCGCAGCACAGCGAGGGTATTTCTTTGGAACAGTCCCCTCCAG
>JBLIBC010000178.1:0-5790 GCA_047632015.1 Glaciecola sp. | reverse complement strand
TCGACTATCAAAGCCGCAGTTGCAACGCCCCATTCTTCAGCACCTAGTAATGCTGCTATAGCTACATCACGACCAGTTCTAATTTGACCATCCGTTTGAACGGTAATCCTAGAACGTAAATTGTTTAACACTAATGTTTGGTGTGTTTCGGCCAAACCAAGTTCCCACGGTAAACCTGCGTGTCTAATGGACGACAAAGGAGAAGCTCCAGTTCCACCATCATAACCAGCAATTAATACCACATCACCTTTTGCTTTAGCAACACCAGTTGCGATTGTTCCAACACCAGCTTCCGAAACTAACTTCACGTTAATTCTAGCTTTTCTGTTGGCGTTTTTTAAATCAAAAATCAATTGAGCTAAATCCTCAATGGAATAAATATCGTGATGAGGAGGTGGTGAAATAAGTCCAACACCTGGAGTGCTGTGACGAACTCTACCAATCCAATCGTCTACTTTGTGACCTGGTAATTGACCACCTTCACCTGGTTTAGCACCCTGGGCTACTTTAATTTGGAGTTCGTCAGCGTTTGTCAAATAATTTGATGTGACACCAAAACGACCAGAGGCCACTTGCTTAATTGCTGATCTTTCCCAATCTCCGTTTTCTTTTTTATCGAAGCGCGATTCGTCTTCTCCACCTTCACCCGAGTTGGATTTTCCACCTATTCTGTTCATGGCAATTGCCAAAGTACTGTGAGCCTCGTGTGAAATTGATCCAAAAGACATGGCACCAGTAGCAAAACGCTTCATGATGCTTGCTTTTGATTCTACTTCATCCAAAGAAATAGATTTACCTTTTTTAAACTCTAACAAACTACGTAAAGTAATGTGTTGCTTGTATTGATCATTGATTGCTTTAGCGTACTCTTTGTATGCTTTGTAATCGTTGTTTCTTGATGACTTTTGCAACAAGTGAATAGTAGTAGGGTTAAACAAATGAGCTTCCCCTTTTCTTTTCCATGAGTAATAACCACCAACAAATAAATGCTTGTCACCATTCCAGTTTTCAAACGCTCTTTGATGCTTAATTATGGTTTCTTGAGCCAACATGTCAAAAGTCATTCCTTGGATTCTCGAAGTAGTACCGTCAAAACACTTTGTAATTACTTCATCAGCAATTCCTAAAGCTTCAAAAATTTGTGCTCCTTGGTATGATTGTACCGTAGAAATACCCATTTTGGAAAATATTTTCAGCAACCCACTGTTTATGGATTTAGCATACATTCCAAGGACATCCTTGATGTCTACTTTTCCATTAGCAAGCTTTTCCTTGTATATGCTTCGGATAGTATCTCCAGCTAAATAGGCGTTTATCGCTGTAGCACCAAAACCAATTAAAGTTGCATAATGGTGTGTTTCGATGATGTCACCACCCTCCACAACAATAGACGTTTTTGTCCTTAACCCTTTTTCAATTAATGAACTGTGAATTGCTCCAACAGCTAATAACGAAGGAATGGGACAATCAGCAGCTGAAATTGCTTTGTTCGAAATAATTAAGACGTTGCAACCCATAAGAGCTGCTCTTTCTGCGTTAGCACAAATTTCATCAATAGCTCTCTCTAAAGAACCAGGTCTGTTTTGTGCGCTAAATACTGCATGAATTACATACGATTTAAACGAATCATCGTCCAAACTTTTAAGTTTATCTAATTGCCCATTTGACAATACGGGCGTGTCCAAATGAATTTGGCGACAGTGCTCTGGTGTTTCAGACAAAATATTTTTTTGACCACCTAGGGCAGTACTCAAGGACATGATAACCGCTTCCCTAATTGGGTCAATCGGCGGGTTCGATACCTGAGCAAACAATTGCTTAAAGTAGTTTGAAATGTGTTGTGCCTGCGAAGAAAGAACAGCTAAAGGAGTATCAACTCCCATCGAACCTAAAGGTTCTTTTCCTTCTCTGGTCATCGGCTCCAAGATTTCTGTTAAATCTTCACGTGTAAAACCAAAAGCAATTTGTTGCTGTAATAAATCTTCACCTTGATGAGGAATGTTGGACTTAGCTCTTGGGCGAGCAATGTCTTTTAAACTCAGTTTGTTTTCTTTTAACCACCTTCCAAAAGGTTGTCTTGCACAAATGTCATCCTTGATTTCGTCATCCGAAATGATACGACCCTTGTTCAAATCGGCGATAAAAAGTTTACCTGGCTGAAGTCTTCCTTTGCTGATTACTTTACTTTCATCAACCACTAAAGCACCTGCTTCAGAGGCCATAATTACAGTGTCATCATCTAACACACAGTATCTTGAAGGGCGTAATCCGTTTCTATCCAATGTTGCTCCAACGATTTCCCCGTCAGTAAATGATATTGATGCCGGACCATCCCATGGTTCCATGATGGACGAGTAATACTCATAAAAAGCACGTTTTTCTTCCCTCATTAATGGGTTGTTCTGCCATGCTTCAGGCACCATCATCATCATTACTTCCGCCATGGATCTTCCATCCAAGGTCAAAAGTTCCACCACGTTATCTAAGTTGGAAGAATCCGAACGGCTGATATCACAAATAGGCATCATCCAGTCAATTTCTTCCAAGGTAAATTTTGTTGATTCTAACAACACTTGTTTACTCTTCATCCAGTTTACATTTCCTTTAATGGTGTTAATTTCACCATTGTGAGCAATGTATCGGAAAGGTTGTGCTAATCTCCACTTTGGAAATGTGTTGGTAGAAAAACGTGAATGAACCACAGCTAATGCTGATTTCATTTCTTTGTTTTGTAAATCTAAAAAGTACTTTTGAACTTGATCAGTTCTAAGCATTCCTTTATATACTACTACTTTATATGAACAGGACGCGATGTAAAAATCATCCACACCTTCCATTTCTTGACGAATGGTTCTGATAGCATATTTTCTCAATACGACTAACCTTCTTTCCAAAGCTGCTTTGTCTTCCGATTTTGTATATCTCAAGAAAACTTGTTCAATTCTTGGCTCAACACTTACTGAAGTTTTTCCCAACATAGTATTGTCAGTAGGAACGACACGGTAACCTATTAAATCAAATCCTAAACGGATGATGTATTCTTCAAATCTTGATTTTACTTCAGCGCGTAAATCATCCTCACTTGGGAAAAAGGTCATGGCAACACCATATTTTCCGAACTCTGGTAAATCAAACCCTAATTTTTTACACTCTTCTTGAAAAAAGGAATCTGGGACTTGCATTAAAATTCCTGCTCCATCTCCAGAGTCAGGTTCACATCCACAACCTCCACGGTGCTCCATGTTCACTAACATGTCCAGTGCACTTTGTACAGTCTGGTAAGATTTTTTATTTTTTAAATTGGCTACGAAGCCAATTCCACATGAGTCGTGTTCAAATTCTGGGTGATATAATCCTTGTGCTTTTGCCATATTTTAGTCGAATTTCATCTCGGTTTTACCCGAAAAAAGGAACTGGCAAAAGTACTAAAAAAAGTATCAAAAAAAAAACTTAAAATCCAAGCGGATAATTGGGGTATAATTGACGCGTAATTAAACTTTATACCGTAAAAAGTTACACACTTTTAGACTTAAACTCATGAAGATTATTTTGCCATTTCCATTTCTTGAAATAGCGTCATAAGCATCATTGAATTCAGCGCTAAAATCAACAATGTTTCCTGCATGAATAAATTTTGAGAAATTTTTCACAAAGCTTTCTTCCTTCAGGTGTAACCTTGCCATGGATTCGTCGCCATAATTCCATACAGTGCAATTCCTGAACATCCTTAAACAGTAAAGAACAAAGAGTTTTTGTTGTTCACGACCGTTTCTACCCATGTCCTCCACCCAATTATTTAAAGCGGGGATTTCCAGTTTGTAACACAAGCGCATCCAATCTTGGAATTGACTGATAAGCATCTCATCCTTGTTAGGGTCTTTGGCTAAATTAAGAGCTTGGAAATAATTTCCGTCAGATAATCTGGCAATGGAATAAGCACTCTCTTGCTCTAATTGTTGATCTTGAGTAAGTGCAGTTGCAATTTCATCGTCTTGTAAATCAGCGACTTTAGTAATTTGCACACGTGAAATAATAGTGGGAAGTAATTGTTCTGCTTGATGACCGACCATCAACAACAAACTTTTGTCAGCTGGTTCTTCTAAGGTTTTTAATATTTTATTGGCGCACTCAATGTTCATTTTTTCAGGCCACCAAATGATTACCACCTTGTATTCCGATTCGAATGCTTTTAAAGTCAGGGAACTGTTAATGAGTTCGCTGTCTAATTTATTTATAATCGGTTGACGCTTATCGATGTCAATAAAATTGCACCAAGCATCAAGGTCGAAATATTGATTGTCTAATAAAAACTCCCTCCACTCAGCATAGTATTTTTTACTTTCAGGCTTTTCTTTAACTGATGCGCTAATGGCAGTAGGAAATACAAAGTTTAAGTCAGGGTGTTGCAAAGAGGTGTATTTTGTGCAGTTACTGCAAGCCCCACATGAATCAGTTGGAGTCCTGTCAACACAATTTACATATTGTGCAAAGGCTAATGCCAACTGAAAATTTCCTGAACCTTCCTTGCCTAAAAACATTTGAGCATGTGCAATCCGACCAGACTCCACTTGAGAAATTAAGTGAGATTTGAGTTCTTGATGACCTATTATCGACGCAAATTGCATTTAGCGAAAGTAATGATTTTTTTATTTCAAAAGCATCACTTATTATAGTGGGACCTTCTTTTGATTAACTGAGGAGGAACGACAAAACAGAACACGTTGATATGAAATAGCTTTTCACCTCTTCCTTCAGTCCCAATATTTATTGGATGAATCTTTTCTGAAGTTGTTTATTGTTTTGGTTTAGGATAAGTAGTCTTGGAATTGTCTTGTTTTTATTGGAGGGTCTAGCATTGGGAAATGTGGAAAATATTTACCTTTGATCCGCTAACTTATAAAAACGAGATCATGAATAAACTTTCCTTTGTATTCGCCTTTGCTTTAATCGCTTTATTTTCTTGCCAAAAAAGTGTAACCGTAAATTTGTTATCTGAAAGGGAGGCATTGCCTGTGAATGACAGGGTCGTGTTTTTGGAGGACAACCAAGAACTTCCTGCAAGTGCAGTAAAAGTGGGAGAATTAATTTTTAATAAGGCGACTTCTCAAGCGAGTGATGAGTTTTATAATTCGATGATTTCGGCTAAAATTATAGCGCAGGAAAGTGGAGCCAATGTCGTGAAAGCTGATGGGAAAAGAGATACAAACGACATTGAATCGCCAGTAAAGCTAAACATGTACAAATACGACGGTGATGTAGTAGCCCTTATTAAACGTGAGCCGGTAAAGGAGGTAGTTGACTCCTTGTATTCCTACGTATTTTTGAAAAGTTGTTCACTTACTACTTCAAGTTCATCTCGTCAATGGTGCACGCAGTTGTCAATCAGAACAGCTTTGTTACAAAATTATACTTACCCAGAAATTACTGACAGCAGCACCTTTGAAGACGGTGAAATTTACGAGCTAGCTTTTGATATTAATTTTAAAGGTCAAGTAGTTGGCGCAACCGTAAAGGGAAGTAACGACGCACTTAATGGAGCAATATTAGCTTCTTTGGAAGCGGCAAAATTGTCCTTTAATGCCCTTAAATCGTTGGATGACTGCACAACACTTACTTGCACGATGAATGTTGGTTCCTACGAGTTTTTGACTCTTGTTAGGGGTGAAGACGTAGGAAGTCCTCAGGCTCCGATGGAGGCAACTGAGGATCAGTTGTTATTTTCAGTTCGAAAGAACACGAATAAGTAGTTTTCTCTGTGTATCTGTAATCAAAAGCCACATGCTTTTCCTT
>JBLIBC010000177.1:0-5808 GCA_047632015.1 Glaciecola sp. | reverse complement strand
TTCAACCTCTTGATTCGTAGTCAAGTGCACTATCCAGTTATGCTACAGGGCCATTTTGAGGTAAATTTAAGGATTTATTCCCAAAGTTAGGGCGATGGGGAGAAAAAAGGATGACCATCACTGTCATAGTGATTTAATTGAACTATAGGTAAGTTTTTCTCTATGCGCTAAATGGCTTGTCATGGTTCGTTTAGAAGTATCTTCGCGCTTCTATGAATCGGCAATTAATTCCAGCATACTTATTGACTTTTGTCAACGTGTTGGGCTTCAGTATTTTGATGCCTGTATTGCCTTTTGTCATTGAGGATTACGGAGCTCCTGAGTGGGTATATGGTTTGATGCTTGCTTTGTATTCTGCCTTTCAATTTATTGGTGCGCCAATATTAGGAGCTATGTCTGATCGAAAAGGTAGAAAACCTATTCTAATGATTAGTCAAATAGGAACCTTGCTTAGCTGGGTTATTTTTTTGGCAGCGCTTTACATTCCTGATGTTCCCTTGATTGGTTTTGCAATACCGTTGTGGATAATTGCTTTATCAAGAGTGTTAGATGGGATTACCGGTGGTAATATATCAGTGACAAATGCCTACGTGTCTGACATTACTACCAAAAAGGAAAAGTCTTATATTTTTGGATATTTAGGAGGAGTGGTTGGTGTTGGATTAGTTATAGGCCCTGGAATTGGAGGTTTGACAGCCTCTTCATCAATGGGTTATTCAGCCACTTTAGTCGCAGCCATTATAATTTCTTCGGTAGCATTGTTAAGTATGTTTATATGGCTAAAGGAATCACATCCGATAGAAAAAAGAACGGTAAGTAAGCCTCATTCTTTTATTCATAATTTTTTGATATTGCGTCAAATTCGCGAGTTGAACCCTGCGCCTATCATTAAATTATTATTCGTGTTGAAATTGTTGTTTTCAATCATGTCAGCGTGTTACATGGCGACAATAGTGCTTTACATCATAGATTTGTTTAAATTTTCTCCCAAAGAAATAGGAATATTCATGTTGGTAGTTGGTGTATTCCTTGGGTTTAATCAGGCAGTGTTGTCTAAATGGTTTATTAAAAATTTAGGTATTTTTAAAACCCTTGTAGTAGGATTAGCACTTTCAACTGTAGGCGCTGTGGCAATTACGCTAACAAGTGATTTGTACTTGTATCTCGTGTATTACTATGTGTTGAATCTAGGGTTTTCCTTGTGCTACCCTACATTCACAGCATTGGTTTCAATTTATGCCGATCCTAAAAAGCAAGGTGAGGTGATGGGAATATATGAGTCAATTAACTCCTTTGCCATGACTGCTTTTCCAGTTCTGGCCGCCGCAATTTACGGTTGGATAGGCTTTAAGGTGTACTATTTAATGGCTTTATTGCCTTTAATTGCCCTGCTTATTGCTCTAAAAGAGAGGCGACAATTTGCAAATTAAGTTGTTGGTATTTGTCATGGAAATGACAAAAATCAGCTGAGATTATTCTTATCTTTAAAACTAAGTCGAACAGTAATTTGTAACGAGATTCATGAAATTATTTACGTGCTTTTTTTGTCTGTTTCTGGCAACGTTTGTGTCAAAGGCCTCTGCATGGAGTTTTCATGATGTGGGAGATGGGATTAAACCGGCAGTAGCTGTGGACACCAACAACATTGCTCATGTGTCATTTTTAACCGAGAATTTAGCGGGAGCTGTATTTCATGCAATGTACAATGAATCACTAAATGTTTTTGAAGTGGATACCGTCAGTACAGGCTACTTTTACGGGCCATGTGACATCGAAATTGATCAACTTGGCCGTCCACATGTAAGCTACCATGATCACGGTTTAGGTGGTGATTTAGCTCATTTGGTGCTTAGCGTAAGCTCATGGGACACTCTACCCGTTCACCATGAAGGGCATGACGGATGGGATTCTGAAATCGCTTTTGACAGCGAAAATAACACCCATATAATTTCAATTGATCCACCTATAGGGTCACAAGGAAATGGTTTAGAGTATGCTGTTTACAAAGGGGGAAAATGGACCATTGAGTCTTTAAATACCAGGAAGGGATTAAATTATGGATTTGGAATTGGTTTCCAAATGGATCAAAATGACATACCTCTTGTTAGTTACTATGATGATGCTGAAACGCATTTGTACTATGGGAATAGAAGCACAGGAACATGGGAACTCAACAAAATTGATTCAGTAGGTGATGTCGGAAAGTATTCATCTATGATTGTTGATGAACAAAACGATGTCCATTTGTGTTACGTGGAAATACTCAGTATTGATTCAACCGTACTGCATTACAATCATTTATCTGGTGGCTCGTGGAATAGAATAGCTCTGGATACTTTAAAAGGGGTTTCGCCTAGTGCGCGAAAAGTACTGTCATTACAAATGGATTCAAAGGGAATGTTACATGTGATATATGGCACTGACAGCGAACTTGTATATCTTATACAGGACAGTTTAACTTGGAATAAGGAAGTGATCGTTGATAAAGCCTTGACAGGGGTAGAATTAGCAGAGGGGATGAGGTTTAAGTTAGATAAAAATGACAATGCACACTTGGTTTATTATCAAAAAGACGCTGTGAGTAATTCTGGGTTTAAAATAAGATACGCTACTAATTCGTCAAACGTTGCAAACTCAATAAAAGATAAAACTTCAAAGCATGACAAAATTAAGGTATTTCCAAATCCATTTTCTTCACGTTTAGTAGTAAACAGATTGGTCTCAAATAGTGTTGTTAAACTATTTAATAATCACGGTCAACAGGTATTTAGGTTTATTTCTCAAACTGATAATCTTGAAATAAACACCTCTAATTTGCAAATAGGTATGTACTTTCTGCAAGTAATCAATGATGGAAGTGTGAGTAAATTGAAAGTGCTTAAACATTAGTTTTTATCAGATACAATATTTTGGTGATTGGCACTTGACAGGAAAATACAGCTATTTTTTACTGAACTTAAACAGTATTTCTTTTTCGCTTTTTGAAAGACTTTCGTAACCGTTTTTACCAATTTTATCAAGTATTGCATCTACCTCTTCTTGAGTCGCTTTCCTCACTTCATTGTATTGGTCATCACTCATGTTTCGAACATTAGAGTGTGCTACTTTAAGTTTTGATTTTTTCTTAAAAACTTGTGGTAATAGACTTACGTATGTAATAATTTTATTAATCCTAGTCGTAATGTCTTTTCCTTTTTTGATGCTTGAAGCAAACCAAAAACCAGTGGCAGCGCCACCTAAATGCGCAATGTGACCTCCAGTGTTCCCATCATAAAAAAAACTTAAATCCATAACTAACAAAGCCAGTCCTATCCATTGCAATTGAACTTTGAACACACCCAGTAAAAACACCTGATTTTTTGGAGCATAAGAACACACTGCAATCGCAATAGCCATTACCGCTGCAGATGCACCAATAGCGGTTATTTCTTCGGTGAATAAAGGAGATAAATTTGCGACGGTTATTAAAGTAACAGCACCAATTAATCCACCTAACAAATACAATCCAAAAAGTTGTTTTTGTGAGAAGTAGTTCAAAAACATGCTTCCTAAAAAGTAGAGTAAAAGCATGTTTCCAAATAAGTGCCCAATTCCAAGATCATGTACAAATTGATGAGTGATTAACGTCCATGGTTTAATTAGCACATGAAGTAAATCTGTGTGCAATGCAAAATATGGGAAGATGTACTTTTCGACAAATGAAGTTCCCTGTTCGCCCACAATAAGCTTAGAAAAAATGTTCAGTAAAACCATTGCAAGATAAACTCCAACATTTACAAAAATAACCTTAATAAGCAGGTTGCCATTCTTGTATTTTTGTTTGATGTCGTTTAAAATGTTACTCATTAAAAGTGGTGGTTATTCCCCAAAGTTATCAAATCCAAATTGAATTGCACAAACACTCAAGTTTTTTGAAATAATATTTACTTTATTGCAATTAAAAAGAAATAAATTAAATATAATTGCATAATATTTTCAATAAAACATAAAAATGTACAGAGTATTTATAATAGCAATGTTGTTCAGTTTAAAGTTAAGTGCACTTTCTGAAAGTATTCAATCAGGAAAGTGGGGGAGTGCCACAACTTGGAGCACAGGGGTCGTTCCAAGCGCAAGTGATTCGGTACTAATCCGAAAGGCACACGAAGTTTCATTGAGTCAAGTTAATAATGAATGTGCTGATTTAGTGGTGCGTGGAAAAATTTATTGTTCCTCATCGGGAAGGAATTTAACATGTAATAAATTGACGCTTTTAGACTCGGGAAGTGCAGCAAGTTCCATTTTAGGATCCATAAGTGTGAATACTTTTATCGCGAAAGGAATAAATAAGGTGGAAGGGTTTAATTTAAAAGTACATGCCGATTTAATAGTTGACAGTTTATTGTCATTTTCCAGAACTTCGGGAACCATTGAAATTCAGAATTTAGTGATATCAGCAGGAGGCACTTGGAAAGTGCCTGATAATCAATCATTCCTTATTTCAGGACGGCTTGAAAACAACGGTCAATTTATTTCAGGAACTGGGAAGTACACTTTTCAAGGCACCAATTCAGTAGGAGGTAGCACAGCTATAAACTTGGTAAACGCTAGTTTTACTGACACTCTATTAAATGAAGGAAGGTTGCAAATTGGGGAAAGCATCAGTGCTCCTGATTCCGCAATTTTCATTAATGAGAACTCCGGGGTTTTAGTGATAAAAACAACTGACGCAAATTTCAAAGTGAAGCAACTTGATTTAACTGCGACAGGTAATACAATCATTTTATCAAGAGGCACCAAACAACATTTGCCATTATCAATTCAAAACGGATATCAAAACATTTCCATTGCAAATGGTGAACTAGTAGTTGATGTTCCTATAACATTGAACCTAAAATTGATAGTTGATTCACTCGCTGTTTTGACAATTGAAGAAAAAATATCTTTGTCACCTACAGCTGATTTTATAATGAAAAACAACTCGGTTTTAAATTTTAGTAACGATGTCAATCATCAGTTCAATGAATTTGTAAATGGGTTTAGCAATGCAGAGGCAGACAGCTTAAATGAAGTTGTTGTTGTGTCAAATATAGATTTCGATTTGCCTGTTTTTGGGTACGGGAAATTAGCATTGAATTCGAATGTTCCTATCCATGTTAACAGCGAGGGCAATCAAATAATTAGGTCCGATTTAAAATTGGATAAAGACGTTACTTTTAATTTAAACCAGCAGCAATTAGTCATAAATGGCAATGCAGAAGGAACCGGGAAGCTGAGCATGTTAAACGCTGCTGTAAAATACCAAGGGAAAACTGGTCAAAAAATATTAGCAAGTGATTATGACACTTTAATTATTGATAACTCGTCTTCCGATACTTCGGTTGCAATTGGTGTTTTCTCTGTTAAAACGTTACATATTCAACAAGGAAAAGTAAAGTTAGGGTCTTTAACCATTAAAGGTTTAACAGTCGAGAATCAAGGAGAGGTGTTGCTGGGTTCTGTCAATTTTGAGACAAGCGAGTCACTAATTAACAAAGGTTTACTTACTATCACTTCAAATGGTGCGAATTGTACTTTTAAAGGTTTGCTGTTTAATTCAGGGAAGTTCATTAACAGCAGTTCCTCTGATCATCGAGTATATGCAGATGTCATAAATATGGGTGTGTTTCAAGGTTGTTTTGGGACAGGTTGCACTTGGTCAATAATGAATACCATCAAACTTAGTGGGTCCAGTCCTGTTCAAATTCCTAGAATTGAAATTAACGACGTAGATACAATCTATAACAAAGGAAGTATTAATATTTCCTCAAGTATTAAGGGGAAAGGAAT
>JBLIBC010000176.1:0-5818 GCA_047632015.1 Glaciecola sp. | reverse complement strand
GAAGGAGGGTTGGAAAGAGGCACTCGGTTTTTAGATGCTATTAAAATGTGTTCTTTAACAGCAAATTTGGGAGATACTAGAACAATCACTAGTCACCCAGCGTCAACAACTCATAGTAAAATGACTGAGGATGAGCGTTTGCAAGTTGGAATTACGCCCAACTTAATTAGGGTTTCAGTTGGTCTTGAAAACATAATTGATATCATGGAGGACATTGATCAAGCGTTGGTGAATAGTAAATAGAATAATCAATAACCATCACTAGCTTATAAGTATCATGTCTGTAAAATTAACTTTTCTAGGGACTGGAACTTCGCAAGGAGTTCCTGTAATAGCTTGTGATTGTGAGGTTTGTGTGTCCGGTGATATAAAGGACGACAGATTAAGGAGTTCGGTTCTTTTTCAAACTGAAGGTAAAACATTGCTAATAGATACCGGTCCAGACTTTAGGCAGCAAATGCTCAGGGCTAATGTTCAAAGTCTTGATGGTGTGTTGTATACACATGAACATAAAGATCATACCGCTGGGATGGATGATGTAAGAGCATTCAACTTCAAGCATAAAAAAGCCATGGAATTATATGTTGATGAGCGAGTCAATAAAACTTTACGTCGCGAGTATCAATATGTGTTTTCTGGAAGTAATTACCCAGGGATTCCACAAGTGAATTTAAATTTGATAGACAAGCATGCTGAAAAAATTACTGTTGCAGGAGTAGAGGTGGTTTTGATTAAGTTAATGCATTACAAGCTTCCGATTTATGGATTCCGAGTTGGTAACATTGCGTATTGCACTGATACTAACTACATCGCTCCTGAGGAAATGAAAAAATTAAAAGGGCTGGATGTACTTGTTATTACTGCTTTACGAAAGGAAAAGCATATTTCTCATTTTTCACTCTCAGAATCATTGGGTGTAATTGCAGAGCTAAAACCCAAACAAGCATACTTGACTCACATTAGTCATTTATTAGGTAAGCACGCTGACGTATCTCTTGAGCTTCCTTCCAATGTTCAAATTGCATGGGATGGTTTGGAGGTGGAAAGCTAGTGCTGTTTTTATCTATTTATTCCCTGCTTATTTACCACTTATTAAGGACAGCAGCATTATGCCGTCTGCTAATCCTACAATAGTAGTTTCCATACATTGAAAGTCGGAATTGTCATCGTAAAAAATCACTTTTTCACTGTTAAAAGGATCAAACCGATTGTAATGTTCTCTTGAAATACTGAACCATTGGTTTAGTTCATCGTGCGTTTTTTTATCACCTGGTCCCTCGGCAATAGCTCCTTCAGGATACAAATCAGCTTGCAGCTTATATACTTGAGAATAAATATTTTGAACAGATTGATCCAAGTCTTTATGGGCAATCATAGGAGTACCCCAATTGTTTCTTCCAAATACGTAATCTGCCACATCCCACAACATATCATCGTAGCTGTTTTTATTGGTCATTGAACCATATGCACCACAAGCATTTCCAACTGATATGATGGAATACAAGCTTGCCCAAGTATATTCGTGAGGCACGCCAAATATGTTGTTAGAATGCCCTGCGTTGGACTGGAACATCATCATGTCTTGTTTAAAATACGACATGCTTTTGACGGAATATGGATGAGCTCGAAGATGAGCATGAACGTTGTAATCGCCCCATGCCAACCAGTGTCCTGCTTTAGCATTTACTGCGTGGTAGTGGATTAAAGGTTTGTACTTTTCATCTTTTGTCAATTTGAATAATTCAGTAGCTGCAAGGAGCATGTTATCCTCCGCGCTTTTATCATTATAAAATATTTCATGACCCTTTTGGTACCACGCAATTAGTTCAGTGTTTTGAGCCATCACAAACAACTTTTCTGCCATTACCTTGTATCTAACACTCAGTGAACTATCAATTTCATGGTAAATTGAAGATGCTAAAGCGAATGAAGCCGAACAATAAGCGAGTTGCGTTTTTGATAGACATGCATACGCTCCACGTGCCTTGTTTTTATCCATACTGGGTAGTCTGTTCCCTTGTTGATGATCAATTTCATTTCCTACTTGGATTACAAAAGTAGAATCGTCTACGTAGCACTTTTCCAAATAATCAAGTCCCCATTTAATTTCATCGAGCATGTCATTCATTCCCGATTTCGAGTATTTTGTATATTGATATATAGCGGGGTTTTCCTCATAAGCTCGTAATAGCACATAGGTCGTGTACGCCGTTGTCAAGGTAAATTTTAAGTAATCACCAGCGTCATACCAACCGCCAAGTAAGTTTAGTTTTCTTCCTTTTTCATCAGCAATCCAGTTTGAGTTATCGTTATTAACTCTTGTGTGTAACAAGCTACTAGAGTCACCTTCATGACTCATTTTATGATCCAATGCATCGTGACTACCACTTCGCTGTTGCCTTAAATATCGTAATATGGATTTAGCATAAATAGAGTAGGGATCCTTTTGAATGTTTATTTCTTTTGTTTGATCCCCTAATTTAAATTGATATTTACCTTGCTTTTTAAGAGTGCTGAAATCAATTTTATAATTGAAGTTAAAAGGAGTATGATTACCATTTTTAGTTTTGCTCTTCCCAACATTTCCTTGTAAGACAGCAGTGTCTTTTAAACTGATTTCCCAAGCCATACCAGAAAGAGAGGAATCGCTTAGAACCACTATTGATTTATTTCGATCAGGAGTATATCCTGCATGGTTGTACCTGATGTGAAAAAAGTCAGATGAAAACCCACTTAAGGTAGTCGCTAACAATAATATACACAGTTTAGTTTTCATGCTGATGGTAACTTTATGATTTGAATAATTTACTAATTGACACCGTTTCGTTTTTAATAAGTGGTTTTGCAACAAAACTAATAAACAGTATGTATAGGAGTAAAATAAGGTTAAATAAAACACCTCCTTTTAAACTTGTTAAGTCTGTTATTATTCCAATTATTGGCTGAACCAATCCTCCTCCAATTATCCCTGTGCAAAGAATCCCTGCAATTGCTCCATGATGATTTTTAAAAGAATTCATTGCCAACGAAAAATTAATGGACCACATGATTGATATAGTGAACCCAATGCCAGTAAAGGCATATATTGATGTGTTTTTAGAACCAAATACAGCAATGCAAAGCAATACAATAGTCACAATTGTGAACCACCTTAATAAAATTTTGTCTCTAAAAAGTTTCACCAATACTAACCCTACTAAACAGCCAACCATCAATGCTCCCCAGAAATTACCTACTACTTCGCCAGCTGCGTCACTTGATACGTTGTGATATTGCATTAAAAAAGCTTTAATTTTAAAACTAATTCCTTGTTCCAATCCTACATAAGCAAAAATGGCAAAAAAGTACATCCACATGGTTTTGTTGCTCAGTAATTTTTTGTAGACGTCAAGACCTTCAAATTTTTCGTCTTCTTTTAACTCCACTTTCGGGAATTTGACCAAAGTAATTAAAAAGCCTAGTACAATTAAAAGTATACCAATGAACCAATAGTTCCCTACCCAAGCAAGTTCATTACTTAATAAAAATGGACTATTCCCTGTTTGAATCCAAGCAATTAAATTATCAGAAACCAACGGTGTCAAGTATGCTGCTCCACCAAATGCTACTTGAGCAACGACAGAATAAAATGCAAAATTACCTTCGCCTCCAGCCGCTCTCAGTAAAGGGTTGATGACTACTTGTAGAATAGCCATCCCAGTTCCTATCATGAAAAAAGAAGCGAACGCTAATTGATAGCTTGGATATAGACCAAATAATATGGCTCCTGTTCCTGCAAAGAAAAATGCGATTAGCATTGATTTTTTTTCTTTTAGCCTGTTTAACATGATGGCGTAAGGAATTGAAAACAAATACGCTATAAAAAATGCATAAGGAATTAAGCCCGTCATCAAGGAGGACAATTTAAAACTTTCTCGAATATTGGGTTCTAATGGCCCAATGATGTTAGTGCTAAATGATATAGCTGCAAAAATGAATACTACAAGCCAAACTAAAAATAAATTTTGTTTCATTTTATAATTGTTGTTTTCGAACGGTGAAATACAAACATATAGTTATAATACAGCCATGACAAGTAAAATGTGCTCATTAGGCACTGACATTTTAAGTACGGACAAATTAATACTTAGTTGAGGTGCAAAATATGACCGACCTTTAGGGCATACGAAAATTATTAGTGCTATTTAAAAATAATAATAATGCATTTTTTTTGTAACAAATATTAAAGTTTCATGTTTTACAAGTAACTTTACTTAAAGTCGCACTATTGATTACTACGCCACCCAACACTCAGGATGTCAGTAAATTGGTGAAAACTGATTTTGCTGACTATTTCAAGGAAGATTCTGGTATCTTGAAAATTACTTTTAAAGTACGGTTTAATCAAACCGTTAACATCATGGATGCTCAGTCTTATGTAAGTATTGTGGTCCAGATGGCTGGTGGGAAACCGCAGCCAGTACTGCTTAATTTTTTAAAATTCAGTAACTTACCAAGTGTTAAAGTCATTAATTTTTTAGGTAAAAATAAAGATTTACAAAATGTTTCTGGTCCAAAGGCCGTGGTGTTAAATTCATATATTGTGAGGATGATTTTTACACAGTACATGAAAGTTGTCGGAAATAACCAACCTTACAAAATATTCAAAACAGAAAAAGAAGCAATGTCCTGGTTAAAGATGGTGTTGTAACTACCACTTTTACAGGGAGTTGATTTTTTAATTTAAGTTTCATCTTTTTTTTAAGCAACCGTTGTTAATATATTTCGTCAAAGAAACGAAACTAATTGTTATTTTGTGCGTAGAATTTGATGAGGCAGCATGAGTAATGATATAACAACAACACAACATGGAAACATTAGAGCAGACAATCATCAAAATCATTGACATGAAAGGACGTATTTTACATACGCAAAGCATGAATCGAGGAAACGGTATTAATGAATTGAATATCTGTGGATCGGACTTAAGTGTAGGGTCCTACACTTGTAGAATCATTAGAGGGAATAAAGAAAGAAACATACAATTCACAAAAGCGTAATCTTTTGTACAGCAGTTGAAAGACTAAATTGGGCAGTTGCTCAAATTTTTATATGTCTACCTGCTTTCAACAATCGTTTCCAAGTTTTTTAACTTTTTAATTGTTCCAGTTACATCACCAGAGCCAAAGACACTGCTGCCAGCAACAAGTGCGTTAGCACCGCAATCAACTAATATTTTCACATTGTCAAGGCCAACGCCTCCATCAATTTCAATAATTACATCAGCATCTTTTTCTTGAGCTAAAGCCGATACTTCTTGAATTTTAAGGAGTGTGTTTCGGATGAATTTTTGCCCTCCAAATCCAGGGTTTACACTCATGATGAGCACCAAGTCCAAATCTTGAATAATGTCTCTTAGTACTGAAACGGGCGTGTGAGGGTTAAGTGCCACACCAGCCTTCATCCCTTCTTCTTTAATCGCTGATACAGTCCTGTGTAAATGAGGACAAGCTTCGTAGTGTACTGTTAATATATCTGCACCTGCGGCTTTAAAATCTTTGATGTACTTGTCTGGTTCAACAATCATCAAATGAACATCTAAGGGCTTAGTGGCGTGTTTTTTTATTGCTTTTATTACCGGCATACCAAAAGATATGTTGGGAACAAATACACCATCCATTACATCAATGTGAAACCAGTCAGCCTTGCTGTTGTTTATGATTTCAATGTCTTTTTGCAAGTTGGCAAAATCTGCAGATAAAACTGATGGAGCTATGATGTGGTTCATGGGTATTTTTTTTCAAAAATACTTAATCACGCAGGTAAAATTACTATTTTG
>JBLIBC010000175.1:0-5834 GCA_047632015.1 Glaciecola sp. | reverse complement strand
TTAAGCCACTTGTATAAGAATTTAAATTCTTTGAGTAACACTGATGTTGAATACATTGTAACTACATTTCAGGCACCAACAGTGTTAGCGTATCAAGTTTTGCAACTGTTTGGAGCAGCCCCAATGAGTTATAATTCTGGGAAGAAAAAAGAAAAGGCTTCAAAGTTAATTGTGGAAGAAATGTTTCCTAGTGATGTCATGGCAAACCTAGGTAAGGGGATTCAAGGGCTAATAATGGGTGATTACACCAAGTATCTGGTAGGTTGGAGCAATAAAAAGAAAGAGTATTACAAATCTATGCTCTCCGAACGTAAAGTTATTCTGAAGTAATTTCGCCGAAATACATACATTTTCACATTTGTGTAGGTATAATCTTCTTCAATTAAAAAAAAAAACTATTTTTGCCGTTCGTTGCTGATTAATTTATCAGCGTAATAAATCGAATTATTAACTACAAATTTTATATCTACTATGAGTAAAGTAAGAGTTGCCTTCAACGGAATGGGGCGTATTGGGAAAAATGTAATGAGAGTAATCGTTGAAAAATTTAACGACGAAATCGAAATTGTTGCTGGAAATGATTTAGTGTCACCTGCTGTAATAGCGAGCGGATTGCCAAAAGATTCTATTTTTGGAAGATTTCCTGCAGAAGTTTCTTTACAAGGAGAGAACGTAATCAAGGTGGGAGATCACTCAATTACAGTTTATGCTGAAAGAGATGCAAAAAATATTCCTTGGGGAAAACACAATGTAGACATCGTATTTGAATGTACTGGTTTTTACTTAAGCGAAGAAAAAGCTCAAGCTCATATTGATGCTGGTGCAAAAAGAGTAATTATTTCAGCTCCTTGTGGCGATGCTACTAGTACTTTCGTTGTTGGTGTGAATCACCAAGATGTTAAAGCTGATGACTTAATTGTTTCAAATGCTTCATGTACAACTAACTGTTTAGCTCCGATGACAAAAGCTATTGATGATACTTTTAAAGTAATCAGTGGTTTAATGAGTACAACTCACGCTGCAACAGCAACACAAAATGTGGCTGATGCTTTTGGAGGTGGAAAAAACAGAGCAACTTTAAATAACATTATCCCAGCTTCAACTGGTGCTGCTAAAGCTGTAGGTAAAGTATTGCCACACTTGAATGGTAAATTGAACGGAACAGCATTAAGGGTTCCCACTGATACAGGTTCGGTTGTTGAATGTGTTTATTTAATTGAAGGTGAGCATACTGCTGACGAAGTTAAAGATGCAATGCAAGCAAACATCGAAAAAATGAACGCAACAACAATTTTAGGACAAGTTGCTTATTTAGGTGATTTTTACGAATGTTCAAGAGATTGTGTTGGGGAGCCATTTTCCTCAATGATTTCTGATAATGTTTTATGTGTGCCTTCAAATGGTAACACGTTAGTAAAAGCAACAAGTTTTTATGACAATGAAATGGGATTCAGTCACAGAATGGCAGAGTTTGCATTAATTCTTTCTAAATAATAATTAGAAGTTATTTAATTGTGAATACTATTAAAAAGATAGGTGTTTTTACATCAGGAGGAGATTCTCCAGGAATGAACGCGGCCATTAGGGCTGTTGTTCGTTCCTCTTTTTATTATGGGGTAAAAGTTTCTGGGATTTATCGCGGATACGAAGGAATGATTGAAGGTGATATCAGTGATGAAATGGATGTCAGGTCTGTTAATCATATTTTGCAAAGAGGGGGGACCATGTTGAAGTCGGCACGGAGCAAGGAGTTTATGACAAAAGAAGGTCGTGAAAAAGCGTACCAACAGATCAGTAAATTAGGAATAGATGCTTTAGTTGCAATCGGTGGAAATGGAACTTTTACGGGAGCAAAAATTTTCAGCGAAGAGTTTGGAATTCCAATTGTAGGTTTGCCAGGTACCATTGACAATGATTTGCACGGAACTGATTTTACGATTGGTTTTGACACTGCAAATAATACTGTTATTCAGTCTGTCGACAGCATTAGAAATACAGCGCAATCACATAACAGGTTATTTTTTGTGGAGGTGATGGGAAGAGATTCTGGTTATATTGCAGCGTACACAGGGCTAGCGTCCGGTGCGGTAAATATTTTGATACCTGAAAGAGAGTCTTCGCTAAATGAGTTGATTGAAAGATTAGATAAGGGTAGGATTAGTAAAAAAACTTCAAGTATCGTGATTGTTTCAGAAGGTAATAAATGGGGCGATGCCTCTGATATTGCTAAACAATTAAAAGAAAAGGTTGGTTATTACGATTCTAAAGTAACAATATTAGGACATGTGCAAAGAGGAGGGATTCCAAGCTGTTTTGACCGAGTGCTAGCAAGTCGATTAGGAGTTGCTGCAGTAGAGGGTCTTTTAAATGGAAAATCTGATGTCATGATTGGAACCACTAATAATGATGTTTCATATACATCGTTCGCTGATGCAATTAAATTCAAAGACGTTGTGGATAATGAAATTCTCCGTGTGGCGGACATTTTATCTATCTAAGGAAATTACTTAAGCTGATAACTATCAGTGTATTGTTAACAAATTTATGTGCTACGTTGTAGGACATTTTTTTTGTCCAAATGTGAAAAAACTACCAAAGTCCTTTGTTTTAAAGGGTTTCAAATTTCTGGACAATATCAGGACATAGTATTTAACATGTTTTGTGAAAGCTTTATTTGTTTTATATTTGATTCCGAAATTAATGAATTGAATTAAAAACCTATGAAAAAAATCACACTGACATTATTTGCGGTTTTTATGTTACTGAACGTTTCGGTAAAAAGTCAAGCTGCATGTAAAGAAATAATTGGATATTATGCTTCATGGCTGATGTATCAAAGAGGTGGAGCAGTTGTCCCAGAATCTATCGATTATTCTAAATATTCCATTATTAACTTTTCATTTTTCGCCCCTGATGAAGATGGTTTCATTGCTGGAACCGATCCATGGGCAGACAGTTTATTATTAAGAGGAAGGATTAATTGGTCTAAACCACAGCCAGCATATTATCCAAATACATCTTTAATTGATTTTGCACATTTATGGGGAGTTAAAGTCATGGTGTCAATAGGAGGATGGACCTTAAGTGATAATTTCCCTGGAATCGCTGCGGATTCGGTAAAAACAGCAAGGTTTGCTAGTGAGTGTGTAAGGGTTATTAAAGCTTATCAATTTGATGGAATTGACATTGACTGGGAATATCCTTGTTATGAAGAGCATGCTGGAAGGCAGGAAACGGATAGAGAAGGTTTTACCTTTTTGATGCGCTCAATAAGAGATTCAATTGACGCACATGGGAAAAAAACCGAACAAGACTTTTTGTTAACTGCTGCATTTGGTGCACAGGATATTAGAATGCAATGTATCGACTACAAAGAAGTTTGTACGTTCATGGATTATGTTAATATGATGACTTATGACATGAACGGTGCTTGGAATGAAGAAGCAAATCACAATTCACCTTTGTATGATCCAGAATATGGTCCAGCTCAATCGTTAAATGAAACGTACAGGTTGTTGACTGAAAAATATGGAATTCATCCATCAAAAATTAACATGGGAGTAGCTTTTTACGGTAGAACTTTAAGAGGCTTTAAAGGTGAACCAAAATTGTTTGGAAAGCACAAAGGGAAAGTGGATGATGTGAGGTTTGCACTTCATGAAGGTTCGCCTACTTATTTTCAAATAATGCTTGAAAAGAAAGATTACAAAGAGTATTGGGATGATGTGTCGAAAGTGCCATATTTACTTAATGAAAAAGACTCCTCATTTGTGTCTTATGATGATCCAAAATCGATCCGTCTTAAAGCTCAATTTATCATGGATAAAAAATGTGCTGGAGCGATCATATGGGATTTAACAAATGACTACATCGAGAAAAAGCCTGGTACATTATTGATTTCAGGGACTCCATTGGTGGATCAATTGGTTGACGTACTTCAACCATGTTCACGACCAAGAATTAAAAAAATATACTAATTAACTATATCATATAATTTTATGACAAATTATTCTTATAAGCGGTTTTTCGCCACTGTTGTCCTGTCAGGGATGATTGGAGGACTTACCGCGGGAGAGATTGAAGATTTGCCTTACTCTTTTGGAGATGGTACTAGGATGACCATGCTTCAAGCTAAAGATGACACCTCTTCTTCGACTCCCTCTTTTAATTTCATTAATAAGTATGTCAATAAAGACAAAGGCTTAGACGAGAATACTCTTAAGGTTTCGGGGGTTACTCGGTTTCTGTCTATTTATCGAGCGATGGATGAGTCGTATATTGACATGATTAACAGCGATAATAATTTTTCGTTTACTGATTATCCAGTAGTAGGTGCAGGAACTAATCCTAATGGAGGATATCCTTTACTTGAGCTTAATCTTCAATCAAAATTGGCTAGTAATTTTGATTTTAGTGTAGGGTATTCTCTTTCACACTCTTTTACAGGGAACGTGAGAGAAGGTATTTCTCAAAACACAAGTATTACTCAAAACTTGAATTTTAGAGCCAGCCACAGAGCGTCCATGCTTAAATCAACTATTTATGCTGGTGAAGTTTTATGGACTAACCTTTCAAGGTTTACAATGGGACAGCCTGAATATCGTGATAATTATTTTGAGCGATTACCTTGGGATTGGTACAGGAAATCATTTACTCGTTACCAAGAGTATTATTCCTTGTCTAGTAACATTGGACAACAACAATTAGGTAGATCACCACTTCAAGGATTTATTGGAGAATTGGAATGGTTACCAATGCAAGTAAACTTCAAAGCCATTTATGGGCGAACTAATAGAAGTGTTGCGTTATCAAATTCGCTTGGAGGTTTCCCGTCAATAACTCAAGGGTATAGGCTTGAAAAAGTAATATTCGAAAGACAAGTGAGAGGGGTTGCCGGATTCAATTTGTATCAAAAAAGAGCACACACTGATTGGTATGGTGCAGAAAATGACAACAACACAATTGGTGCGTTTGACTTTGCTATGAAAGTTTTAAATAAAGTTAATGTTTCAGGAGAATTTGGTTTCGGAAAAATTGACAACCCACATTTCAGAGAACCTACAGTGATCGCTAATGGAGACGATGGAACTGGGGCCGGTGGTGTTTTGAAATTAGAATTTGATAAAAGAGCGGTGTTATGGCCATTTTCTGTTGAGTACTATTACATTCAAAAGAACTTAATTAGTCTTGATGGTTCTATCATTAATTCAAACACTGATATTCATGATGGGGGGTATACTACAGAGATCGTTTATGACGCTCAGTTGAATCCAAACATGTCAAATGAAGTAGGTCAATTAACTAACAATAGATCTGGAGTAAATTTTAAACTTGAAGCTACTTTAAAAGATTTTAGAGTTCAACTTGGATATTCTGCTAGTCAAGAACTGTCAAATATTTCAGACACGATCACTATGCAGCACAGAGTGAATTCATTCTCAAGATCAAGATTTAGACCTTGGTTCCAAGCAGGAGGACCTTACGGAAGGTTAAAATCTACTTGGTTTAGGACTTTTGAAACAGTTCAAATTGGAAATGAATCTTATGACCCTACACATAGGGATGCTGTAAAGTACGCTGGAACTGATGTTGATTCAATTACAGCAAATACTCAAAGAGATTTGTTAGGTTTCAATGTGATTGAATTGTTACTTAAGTACAAAAAGAAGATTGGGAAAAAACATGAAATTGTTTTATTGAACTTTTCCAGTATCAATACAGTAAAAGAAGGTTTCAATGCTTTTTCTAACATTGATGATAAGACTTATACATCTTTATTGTACAATGATTTTACGGCAGCTTTTAAACTAACCGAAAAGGTTTCTTTAGTTGGG
>JBLIBC010000174.1:0-5856 GCA_047632015.1 Glaciecola sp. | reverse complement strand
CCTTGTATACTTTCAAACCTACTTTCCCTTTACTATTTTCTAGGAAAGCAACATTATTGTTTTACAAATGAACTGTGAAACATTTTGTTTTCTGTAATTACTTGTATAAGGTAACTGCCAGGTGCAAGGTCGCTGACGTTAATATTATTCGATTTGACTCCAATTACTTTAACAACACCTCCTCTCAAATCAAGTATTTTAACCTTTTTAATACCACGTATGTTAACGTGCAAACTGTTAGTTGTTGGGTTTGGATAAACCCTTAAAGGGCTGTTTGAAATTGTACTGACACCTATTGTTCCTGAACAATTTGCACTGAACGTTGATACAGTGTCAACCGCAATCCAATTTGCAGTGCTGTACGCTGGATCATCAACTTGGATGCATGTTAAATTTGGATTGAACCAAGAAGCGTAAGTTTCAATGTTTGTGTTTTCGCCATTTTTTAAATTTAAGGAAGTCAACTTGTTAAGACCACAATCAAGAAGAGTTAAGTAAGGCATACCGCTAAGATCTAAGGACTTGATGTTGTTTGATGAACACTCTAAATGATCTATGCCCATATTATTTTTTAAGTCAAGACTGTCTAGGTTATTATCGTAACAAATTAAGGTTCCCAACGGAATCTGTTTTGACACATCGAGGTTTATTAATTTATTACCTGGACATTTTAGCCATCTAATTTTGTTTATGTTGCCAAAATTTATTGAAGTAATTTCATTCCTTCCACAGGTTAAACTGTACAATTCGAAATTATTTGAAACATCCATAGATGAAATTTGATTGTCTTCGCAACTAAGGTATCCTAAGTTCGGGTTTTGCGAAATATCTAAATCTACTAGCTTATTTTCCCAGCAAGATAGATTCGTTAATGCGCTGCTAGTTGGTAGATTGATAGAAGTTAACATGTTGTTATTGCAGCGTAATTCGACTAATGCAGTGTTTTTAGAAACGTCTAAAGTGGTTAGGTTGTTATAATCACATCGTAACTCTGTTGTTGCAGTAAAAGAAGCGATTCCCGTTAAATCGGAAATACCCTTCCCTCCGCAATTAATTGTCCCGGTAAAAGCAGCCGCTTCTGTAATTTGAATTTCATTGTCTAGGTTAAGATTTAGGCTGGTTTCTCCCAGTAAATAGGCTTTAAATACAGTGTCAGGAATTGTCACATTTTGGGCAACTAGTCCCAATGAAAGATTGAAAAAAGCAAGAAAAGAAAGTGAGGTCGTTTTCATGTAAAAGTTAGGTTAACTGAGTTTTTCAGCGAAGGTACAAGATCGTGAGTATTTTAATACGACATAGTATTGAAAAGTGTGACATTATTACCTCCTTTCTTTGACGCAAAGACGAATCGTTTGAATGAAAATTTATATTTTTTTAGGTATGTCACTCTTTCAATTCATTCTCCATTTAGACCCTCTCCCCTTTTTCCAAATTGAATAGTTAATGATTTCTCTAAGAGACACAATTTATGACCTCTAGATCAAAACCATCCATTTTATAATTCTCAAGTTTCAATCACTTTTACATATCATTTTGCTCTATTTTAGCTTCAAAAAGCACTCCCAGTATTAAATAAATTCTTAATTCGCGATTCGCGAATCACAAATAAATAACTTACCTTTATCTCAACCAACAACTAACATTATGAAAAAGCACAGTGGTATGCGACCTTTAGATATAGCGGTTCTTCTTAAAATAGTAAGCAAAGGGCAACAACAATGGTTCATGAAGGACCTGGCGCAAGAACTTGAAATTAGTTCAAGTGAAATAAGCGAAAGCATTAACCGCTCTGTATTAGGTGGCTTAATCGGGAACGACAAGAAGAGTCTAAATAAATTAGCCTTATTAGACTTCATCAAATCAGGACTTCGATACGTGTATCCTCAACTACCTGGATCGATCGTCAGAGGAATTGCCACGGCTCATTCTGCCCCACCATTGAACAGTGAAATAATTAGCAATGAACAATTTGTTTGGCCTTTTGGAAAAGGAAATACAAGAGGGCAAGCAATTGAGCCTTTACACCCAAAAACTCCTGAGGCTTGTCTTAAGGACACAAAATACTACGAACTACTAGCATTGACTGACGCCATTAGGGTTGGTAAAGTACGAGAACAAAACATGGCATTTGAAATGATAAAACAAAGAATAGACAATGCTTAAAAACCAGATAATCAATTTAAAAATCATCGAAAAAGTTGCTTCAACATTAGGTGAGCTAAATAACGATGTAATTTATGTTGGAGGTGCTGTCGTGAGTTTATATGTGACAGATAAAGGTGCAGAGCAACCAAGACCAACAAAAGACATTGATATTTCTGTTCAAATTAGCACTTATGCTCAAATGGACCTATTACGAATAAAACTTGCTGAAAAAAGGATCTTCCCTTCAGCTTCTGGAACTGTCATGTATCGTTATCAATTTGAAGACATTCTTCTTGACTTTATACCTTATGAAGAGACTCCTCTTGGGCCAACAAACAGTTGGTTAAAACCTGGTTTCAAAAAAGCCTACCCAGTTACAATCGGGAACATTGAAATAAAGATATTACCGGTTAGTTTATTTTTAGCAACAAAGTGGGAAGCATTTAAAAGCAGAGGCAATGACCCTAGGACAAGTCATGATTTTGAAGACATTATTTACATCATTGACAACAACTTGAATTTAGTAGATGATGCGCTGAAAGCAGATAAAAATGTTCAAGTATTTTTGAAAGAGATGAGCAATGAAATAATGTTACATTCTAATCGAAATGAAATAATAGAATCTCATTTAAATCCCTATACAAGAGACGAACGTAGGGAGATAGTAATTAACAAACTGGAAAGGATCCTTGAAATCAAATAAACTTAAGAAAATAGAAACAAGGACTGTTAATTGTTCATGCGATGACTCTTCCTAAGCCCCACAACTTACTCCCACTATTTAAGCCCCACAACTCAAACACTCTCCACCAAAATCATCCAACTCTGGATTCTCTTCAATTTCCGGCATCAATGACTTTTTCATGTCATAAATCTCCTGTTGCACTTCTCCGTCCGTGAACAAATTCCCGGTTAAAGTCCCTTGTAATTCTGTTATTCTACTTCTTGTTTGCTCTTCGGTCATAGTATTCCTTTTTTAGTTATTTACACCTTCAAGATACAAAGGGATCAATGACATTTGCAAACTAAGTTTTCAATAATTATTGTTAGTATATATATATTAAATTTTCGAATGATGGATAGCGCTTTGTTTTGTGCCCTTAAACAACAGAGGGAATTAATGTTTAGGATGAAACTTTGTCAATCCCTACCTACACCCCAGCACTCATTGAAAAAATGAGTAACAAGTTTGCGCTTTATGCCAATAAACAAAGCAAACTACCTAATTGTATATCATTTATACGGAATTTTACATCTTCAATTTGCTCTCAACTTGCATTCAACAAATTCTTAATGTATTTTTGTAGCAGCTTAAAACTAAACCCACTTTACTATGAAAACATTTTTATCAAAACTTTTGAAAGTTACTTTAGGTGCTTTCTTATTATTATTTGCTTTTTCACCTGCCTACGCAGCGTGTGACAATCCGGCTTTTACTGAAGGAGCTGACAGAACATATGCAGCTGATGACATCATTAGTCGTAGTGGAAAAGATTATAAGGTAAAGGTGCCGGGATGGGCAAATGCAAGTGGCAGTGATTGGGCATATGCTCCAGGAACTGGAACGGATTGGCCGTCGGCTTGGAACTTAGAGAATGACCCATGTACTGACACCGGAGGTGGTGGAGGCGGCGCAAGTTGTTCGGATGGAATAATGAACCAAGATGAGACGGGAGTTGATTGTGGAGGAGTAACATGTTCACCATGTGGAGGCGGTGCAAGTTGTTCGGATGGAATAATGAATCAAGATGAGACGGGAGTTGATTGTGGAGGAGTAACATGTTCACCATGTGGTGGTGGAACTGGAAACGGTAATACGTGTATCGTAACTACAGATGATGGTCAAGCAGAGGCAACTTTCTATACGAACTTAGAAGATACGAATCATCCTGCGTACACAGGTCTTGTCACTTGTTCATATAATAGAGCAGATATTTTAGGTGGAATGTATGGAGCTTTAGAAACAGCGACATTACATGGAAGTGACTTAAAAGTAACACCAGCAAAATATTGTGGTATGTGTGTTGAAATGACAGGTGTAGCAGGAACTGCGACTGTTCAAGTGGTTGATGAATGTCCTGATTGTAAAAATCATAACAGTGGTGATACTGACATTGACTTAAGTCCAGCTGCCTTTGCTGCTGTTGTAGGTGATCAAAGTATTGGTAGATCTCCAATTACTTGGAAAGAAATATCTTGTCCATGGACAAGTAACATTCACTTAATTACTCAAGGGTCTAATGACTGGTATGCTAAAGTTATCATAGGAAATCACGTGAACAGAATTGCTTCCGTTGAAATTTCAAATGATGCTGGAAACACATGGACAGCGATGACTAGAGGGACAGATAACGGTTGGGAAAAAGGGGGTTTTGGTCCAGATGGCGTACCTAAATCTTTTAAAATTACTGACATTTATGGAGATGCGATTACTATGAGTAATATTAACATGCTTGCTAATCCTGATGCTAAAATTGCTGGAACTGAACAATTTCAACCATGTGGTTTAACGACATCAACTAATGAAGTTAATCCATTAGATTACGTTACTGTATATCCAAATCCAGCAAATGCTAGTGTTACTTTTGCAGGAATTACAGGAGCAACAGAAATTCAGATTGTAAATTCAATTGGAAGAGTTGTTGCAACTCATGTGTTGAGTGGAGCTACTGACGAGATTTCGTTGAATATTTCTGGATTAGCTTCTGGATTATACATTGCAAAAATGAGTAACGGAAGTAACGTATATACAAGTAGATTTATAAAAAAATAGATTCAAGTTTTGTCCGTTATAATAAAGGCCTCGTCATTTGACGGGGCTTTTATTGTTAAACGGTTCTTGCTGTAAGATGGGCTTTCATTTTCTTATCTTCACAGGAAGCTATGGATACAAAATTACAATTTGACGGTTTTCTAAACACCCCCTCTTTATGGAAAACTAACCCTGTTAATACCCTCCACCAATTCCCAATATCAAGGACCACTCCCACTACTATTCTTCCTGAGTTCAACCCCAATCTTCCGCTAGGAAAACTAGTTGAACAATTCGTTTTTCATGCACTTAACGAAGATCCCTCCGCTCAAATTCTATCCCAAAACCTTCAAATCCAAAAAGGCAAAATATCCATTGGTGAAATTGACTGTTTACTTAAGCAGTCCAACCAAGTGACTCACCTGGAAATCGTCTACAAGTTTTATTTATACGACGAAAACATTCCTGGTACTGACTTGCACAAATGGATTGGACCTAACCGAAACGACAACCTGATAAAAAAACTCACCAAGTTAAAAGACAAACAACTCCCGTTGCTGTTCAAGGATGAAACACAAAAGACGCTTACATCTTTACATGGTGAGATGAACTTCCAAGACATGCTTCAAAAGGTACTGTTCAAAGCTCAGCTGTTTGCCCCAATAAACTTATTGTCAAGCTCCTTCCCTTCCATAAACAACAATTGCATTAAAGGATTTTACATTTCCTTTGATGAGCTTATGAAATTGAAACCAAACACATTCCATATCTCTGATAAAAGAAACTGGTTAACCGATCCTCACCTTAATGTGGAATGGATTGAATTCGAAAGCTTAAAATCACAAATTGAAATTTATCACAGTAAAAGCAAGTCACCATTATGTTGGCTCAAAAACCCAAACGGCACCATGCAAAAGTTTTTTGTAGTGTGGTGGTGAGTCAAATATTGCGTTCATTAG
>JBLIBC010000173.1:0-5878 GCA_047632015.1 Glaciecola sp. | reverse complement strand
TTAGCAATGGTGTCTAAATGTGAAATGTCATACAAGAACAATTTGATTAGGGTGACTGCAAATAGGATAATAGCACCAATTCTTAAATGCTGTTTTTTATTTATGATTCCTAAAACAACTGTTGCTAGGGCATATACTCCCCACAATATACTTAGTCCAAGTTTATGCGATTGATCAGACTCCATGATGTCCAGCCAATTAATGAGCTCACTGCTTAATATCCACAACAAACTAACGTGGATTAAAACGTCAAAAATAAGTTTTAAAGGAATTGCTATTTTACTCTTTTTAAAGCATAAATAAGTCGCGTACATTGAAACCGCAAAGAACCCGTAGGACACGTACCTGATTCCCAAATTAAAACTACTTATGTCATAATATTCAGCCGATTTTTGACTTAAGTAACTTTCTCGTAGTTCGCTGATAGCATACAGTCCTTGGGTTAAAAATACTAACATCACCACTACATTAGCAATTAAACACAGTTCGAATAAAAGCTTGCGTTTGAACACCTTGATGTTCAAAATGGAAAGGATACTCACAAACAACAAGGAGTAATTAAGAATCCAAATGCTCTTAAAATTATTTAGGTTGTAGTTGAACAAGGACCCAGGACCATACAGTCTGTGCTCATTGAGTATTGGGACATATGAAGCGTTATAAAGTTGATCCCAATAGTTGTCCAATTCAATCCTAAAGGAGTAATAAACGACAGCTAGTAATATTCCAGGAACCACTACAGCAGCAGTTGCCGCTAAGTCCTTGTTTTTGTCCAGAATGCTGGTGTATTTGTTGTTTAACGACAAATATACAATGTATCCTAGGGAAACAATGTACAGGGTTGATGACAGGAAGTTAATGTTTAATAAAGGTGTTAATTTTGAATCAATGACACTCAGTTCGTACAAATAATAGGAGCTTTCCCAATCCTGAATTAGGCTGAAAAAGGAAAGGATAATTAAGGGGTAAGATAAGGTTTCGTACACTTGAATTCCTTTTGTTCTTCCAATCCAATAAAGAATTGTAGCTTCCCCAATCCAAAGTAAAGTAACCCAATTCCCGTCTAATTGTACGGGGATAGCAATGGTCAAAAACACAAGTACTAATCCCGAAATCAAGTAGTATATGTTTTTGTCTGCAAGCTTTCTTTTGTAAATCACCGCACTAAATGCAAAGTGCAGGATACCGTTGCACAGGGTGAATATCCCTAGTAGCTCTTTTCCTGTGTCGTGCTCGTTTAGCAACGCATAACCAAGCCCGTAAAAAATGAATGAATTCAGCAGTAGTAGCACCACATCGCTGATTACGAAAAGTTCTTTTTTTATTAGTTTGTACGACAAAAAAACCATGTAAAAAATGGTGAAAAACACCAGTAAAAATAACAAGGCCAGTGTAAAGTGCTTTCCCATTTGATAGTCCATAACGTACCAAGATGCAAAGATCACCCACGTTAAGCCAAAGGCAACATAGTAAATAAGCTTCCAGTATTTTTTGAAGGCAATGACCAGTATCCCAATGTTTACTATTGACATGTAGGTGAATAATACCTCCACTTGCCCTGAGCCTGTACTCAATAAAAAAGGAACAGCATACGCTCCAACTAAACCTATTAAGGCGATAATTTGTTGGTTATATTTTACTGCTGCAACTACTGTAAAAGCAGTAAAAACAACCATCAATCCAAAGGCAAATACTTGTGGGAATAAGCCGTAAAAACTGTAGCCAGAGTAGGTGATAAAAAACATGATTGCTATTGCACCACTCACAAGTACAGCGCTGTATTTTTCGTATTTAGCTTTTAATTTAATGCCGAATATCAGTAGTCCTAATCCTACCAAATAACCAAGAATTATTCTGGTAAGTGGGCTGACTAAATCATTTTCAATAGAATATTTTGCACCAATCCCAACTCCTATAATGGTTATTATGATTCCAATTTTACTTATTAAATTTTCTCCAATGAATTTTTCCCAATCTTTTTTGACTCCAGGTTTTGGAGTTGTTTTTTTAGGTTGTTGGACCTTTGGAGCCTCTTGTTTTATGGAAGGTAATTCTTGTACCGTGCGTTTAAATTCAGGTTCCTTTTCGAGAGATATTATTGCTGTGTCGGAATGGTTAGTTGGTTCAGTGGGGGTAGTAATGATGTAATCACTGCTTGTATCTGGTTTAACTTCTCCCTTTAATTCGTTGATTTCTTTTTTTAGCTTTTCAATTTCCTGGACAAAAGAATTTTGTCTGGTAGAGAGGCTCTCTATTTGAAACAGCAGTTTTTGAATTTTGTCCATTGATTCCATAAAAGTATAATCAAATATATCGCCTTAGTAACAATGCAAGCTGTTATGACAATTCATTCCTAAACTACTAAATATCAAACGGATTTCACAGAAACGTGCGATATGTTTCTCTTGTGCGTAAGAGGAAGGCAACAATTCACCAACTACTTGTATTGTTTAGGAGAGGTACCTACAATTGCCTTAAAAACGCGGTTAAAATTACTTGGACTGTTAAATCCAACCATATAACCTACCTCCGAAATGGTTTTGAAATTCCTCGATTTAATCAAACGTTTAGCCTCCTCAACCCTTATGAAGTTGATGTACTTAGGAAAGGTCATTTCGGTTTTCCCCTTGATAATTACCGACATCTCACGGCTGTTAATTCCAAATTCCTTTGTTAAGTCGTTGAGTATCAAATTAGGATTGGTGTAATTTTCGGACAAATATATTAAGATATGGTCCTCCACAGCATCGCTTTTTTCGAGCTCTACTTGTTTAATCGGAATGTGTATGATCTCTTTCTTTTTTTGAAACAAGTCAAACAACCACACCCTCAGAAAAAAGATGGATAACACTACAAATAATCCAATCACCAAATAAACTAATTGATTGTTTTTTATTAATTCCAAATGATAGACTTCAAATTGATCTTCCTCATCATTTTTAAGTAAGTGGCAACTTTCGAAAGACAAAGCTTCAATTTTTGAAAAATCAGGATCAGGAATTTCTAACTGTGCTACATTGTTATGATCATACCATGAAGTAGGAGTGAAAAAGTCGCTCAATTGAAGCGTGTATATTTCCTGTTCTTTATTAATCTCAATGAACTGTCTCACATATTGGTGAGTATCTTTTTTATTTTGAACACTTAAATTAAAAGGAATTCGTCTGGCTTTTTGAGGCTTAATTCCAATTCGAATAGCGTCATATTTCGAAAAATCAATGTCTAAGTTTTCCAATGGAAAAAAGACACCTGAAAAAGGATGTGTTTGTAAACCTGACTTAGTGTATGTAAAAGTGAACGAGCTGTCTCCAAGATAATTTAACTCACCCTTTGACGCTTGTGGCGAAAAGTTTTCGGCAAAGGTTTCGGCTGTTCTTTTGTCGTCTGAGAAATGTCTTGTTTGGATGAGTTCTGGTAAAATGATTTTGCTTGCTGATTGGGCTAGGTAAGACACTGTAAGCGATGCAGATAACAAGATTATCGTGCTAATGCCCCAAAATAATATTCCTTTATTTTCTTTTTTTGTCCTCATTTTATACTTGTGGTGTCAAAATAAGCAAAAAAAAATGAGATTTTGATTTCTATTTTTTTTTTGAATATAAATCTTTGGAAATAAGGTTGGCTTGAGTCGTTTTGCGAAAAAAAACAACTATTCTGTATGTCCCTGTTTAATTTTACCTGATTCTGTAAAATTAAGTGTCCGAATTAAAGATAAGAGGCTTTAAACACAAAATTGTATATGTTAACGTGCAAATTGTAAATACGACGATTTATTTTTGATTTACCTTTGCCGCAACTTGTTGCGGTTTACAAAAGCCCTGTTTACGATGCTATGGTTAGTATGTAGAATTAGGTTGAAACCTTGTTGCCAAAACAATAAATTTGACTGGAAGAGTAACTTTTTAACATTGCAAATGTTCTATTGCTACTAGAACCTTGACCCGTTCAAAAACACTGACTATGACATTTAAAAAAATATTTATTTTATCAGTGGTGCTTTGTAGCACCTTTTTAGCCAATTCGCAAGAACAACAGACATGCGTTACTAATTCACGAGACCCGTGGGAATGGCCTGGACATAATAATCAATTTACTTCTCCAACAACTGTGGGTTGGACAGGATATGGGTATATAAAAAATTTCAAAACGGGTGCTGTTACTAGAATTGGAGGAGGAGATGCGTGGACTCCAGAATTGACAATAAGTGCATATGAAGGTGTTACTGCTGCTAGTGATGATAACGGGAATTTATTGTTTGTTAGTAATGGTTATTATGTTTGGGATAATAATGGAATTCGAACTTATGATAAGATTAAAGAAGGAAACGAAGGTGTTAATAAGAACGGGAGTGCTTCTCAAGGAGTTCTGACGGTTAGACATCCTTTAAAACCTTTTGATTATTACGTGTTTTCAGTTGATGATGCCCAAATGCCTGCGATATATGGACTTAATTACAGCGTTATAGGTCCTGATGCTCAGCCTAAAAGCGGCCCTACAAGAATTGGAGGTTTTCCTACAGCTGAAGGCATTACAGCAACCATGCATGCTAATGGTGTAGATGTCTGGGTTATAGTTATTGAAGACGGTTCTTCTAATATTCATGCTTATCTTTTAACATGTAATGGAATTGATTTGGCAAATTCCAGAATTTCTCCAGTTGCCAGGTCGGTTACTGGTCAGGATTTAAGGGGAGGAATAGCAATGAGTTGGGACGGTAAAATGCTAGCAACCACTTTTCCAAACGTTGGTGGGGCTGCGGCTAGAGATGAAAAATTAATTACGTATGATTTTAATAATAAAACAGGTGTGTTTAGTGGGCGAAAAAACAGAGACCCGGGTCATGCGGTTGATAATTCCGGTTATGATATTATTTTTTCACCAGATAATAAAAAGATAATTTCTACGACTCAGTCCTCAAAGGTGTTTGAGTTTGATATTGCTTCTGAGACCTTCACTGAACATTCTCATGCAGGTGTAGTTCACTCAACTATTGAAATTGGAGGAGATGGTTTGTATTATTTTGCTAGTGATGCGGGTGGTGTTCAAACGTCCTCAGATTTAATAAATTATACCGATGTCGCTTATGGTGGTGGAAAGATGAGGTCTTCAAAAAGTCTTTCTAATATGTATATTCCTCCTGCTGAAGAACCGGACATTATTGAAGCTGGTCCTTTTTGTGACACGGTGCCTGTATGGGATCTTCATACTGCTTGGATTTGCAGTAATGGAGGTGTTCAAGACTGGGACTCTCTTGGTGGAAAAGTTAGTGCGGAGGATACTTTGTTTCTGCGTAATTCTTATTTTTTGTTAGACTCAAACGATGTTAAGTCAGGTAGTGCTACTCCTGGGATTGACCCCAATTCTTCGTCTATTGTAGATGAAAAAACAGGAAAGTTTTATCCAAAAATAGCTAAAAAAGGAACCCATAGAATTGTTTTTGTGTATTGTGATGTTAACGATACTATAGACATAGTAGTAACTGAATGCGGTGGCTGTCAAGACACTTTAAAGAATGTATTACCTAACCTATGTGTAGGCGATGCTCCTTTGTTACTGGATACTATGATAACAGCTGCGAGTGCTGACGGAATTTGGACTATTGACTCCTTTCCTGGTTATAATGCGGTCTTAACAGAAGGAGATACAGATACTTTGTTTGATGCAAGTGCCTTAAGTACAAAAGAGGGACTTCATAAATTAATGTTCACAGTAACTGACGGATCAGAGATTTGTAAAGATTCTATATACATCAAAGTAAACAAGTTACCGATTGCCACAGTTGATAGCAATACCATTTGTTTTGGCGACCCAGCCGTTACTTTAACAGCTACGGTTGATTCCTTGATTGGAACAGTTTACACTTGGAGTGAATTGGCAA
>JBLIBC010000172.1:0-5885 GCA_047632015.1 Glaciecola sp. | reverse complement strand
AAGTCTCGACAGACAGCAAATAGGGCGCAATTTATAGGTTTAGTTGATTCATAATTGCTTAATTGATATAGTTCTTTAATTTAGTGTTCGTGGGAAGTAAGTTTAATAAAATATCAAATAATTTCTTCGTCAAATACTTGGTTAAGTGGCTTACTCTTTCGTTGTTGGTAGGTTGTATAACAGGGAGTGCTTCGGCTATATTTTTACACTTTTTACATTGGGCTGAAAATGTCCGAGAGAGTGATTTGCGGATAGTTTGGTTTTTACCGATTTCAGGATTAGTCATCGGATTGTTGTATTGGAAATGGGGTAGAGAAGTAGTTAAGGGAAACAACCAAATTATTGAAGAATACTACAAGCCAAAAAACAAGATTCCTTTAATAATGGCTCCACTTGTATTTGCTGGAACTATTCTCACTCACTTGTTTGGAGGCTCAGCTGGTCGTGAAGGAACAGCAGTACAAATGGGAGGCGCAATAGCCGATCAGTTTACCTCAGTATTTAACCTTGGAAAAGAGGATAGGAAAATAATTTTAATCATTGGAGTAAGTGCTGGGTTTGCATCTGTTTTTGGGACTCCGTTAGCAGGCGCAATATTTGCTTTGGAGGTTTTGGTTTTGTCAAAATATCGATGGAATGCATTCATTCCAAGTGCAATGACTGCGTTAATAGCCGATTTTATTTGCGATTTATGGGGAGTGAATCACACTGATTATTCTGAGTTAATTAATGTAAATGTAGTCCCAAGCATGTCAACTCCAAATTTCTTTTGGTCACTATTTGTAGGGTTGATTTGTGGTATTACTGCTATGTTATTTACACACACGACCAGGTTTTGGGGGATGTTATTCAAAAAGATTAAATTCAGTCCATTAAGGCCGTTTGTCGGAGGGATCGTAATTGCATTAACTGTGTATTTTATGGGCCCTATTTTGGCTCCTAAATACATAGGACTGGGAATTCCAATAATTGTGGATGCTTTTACCGAAACTTTAAACTCCTATGATTTTGCAATAAAAATTATTTTTACCGCTTTTACTTTGGGAGCTGGGTTTAAAGGAGGTGAGGTAACACCTTTGTTTTTTATTGGAGCGACTTTGGGCAATGCATTAGTTTGGTTTGTTCCATTACCAATGGCGTTATTAGCAGGGATGGGATTTGTGGCGGTGTTTTCTGGAGCTACAAACACCCCTATTGCTTGCACTGTAATGGGGATGGAGTTGTTTGGTATTCAAGGAGGCTTATACATTGCTTTAGCTTGTTTTTCCGCTTATTTAAGTTCGGGTTACACTGGTATTTATTCGTCGCAATTTGTAAGTGCGCAAAAATATTGGTTGTATCCCCGGAAAGTTTTTAATAAGAACAAATAGCCAATTTTCAACTGATTATTCTCTTTGTAAATTGATCTCCTACCCGTATCTTGTTGTTCAAAAAATATTAAGTTTATATGGAGCAAAGTAGGATTTTTATTGAAGATCAAAAGGACAGGTTTTTAGCTGAATTAATCGAATTATTGAGGATTCCCTCGGTGAGTGCAGATGCCAATTATTCCGAGGATGTACTTAAAGCCGCGGACTGGGTAGTAGACGCTGCTAAAAAATCAGGTTTAGAGCAAGTAAAACTGATGCAAACTGATGGTTTTCCAGCGGTATATGGTGAGAAAATAATTTCAAATGAACTTCCTACTGTTTTAGTATATGGTCATTATGATGTACAACCTGCAGATCCTTTGGATTTATGGGATTCTCCACCCTTTGAACCAGTAATTAAAAACGAAAAAATTTACGCCAGAGGCGCCGCTGATGATAAAGGTCAGTTTTTCATGCACATGAAAGCTTTGGAAGCCATGATCAAGTCAAATGAACTTCCCTGCAATGTAAAAATGTTAATTGAAGGTGAAGAGGAGATTGGTTCTGAAAATTTAGAATCATTTGTAAAAGAGCACAGGGATTTGTTAAAAAATGACGTGATCTTGATTTCCGACACACACATGATTGCTAATGATACTCCGAGTATTACCGCAGGACTTAAGGGGTTGTCGTATTTGGAAGTGGAAGTGCTGGGGCCTAATCGTGATTTACACAGTGGAACATATGGTGGGGCTGTAGCCAATCCTATTAATGTATTGTGTGAAATGATTGCTTCATTAAAAGACAAAAACAACAAAATTTCGATTCCTAATTTTTACAATGACGTATTAATGGTTTCAGCGGAAGAAAGAACAGAGATTAACAGAGCACCTTTTGATATAAATGAATTCAGGGAGTCTCTTGATATTAATTCGGAAGATGGTGAACACGGATATACTACAACGGAACGTACTGGAATAAGACCAACTTTGGATGTGAATGGGATTTGGGGAGGGTACATTGGTGAAGGAGCAAAAACAGTATTACCCTCCAAGGCGTACGCGAAAATATCAATGCGTTTAGTGCCTAATCAATCATCAGAAAAAATCACGGATTTGTTTACAAATCATTTCATTAGTATTGCTCCAAAAGGCGTAAAGGTAAAAGTTACGCCGCATCATGGGGGGGAGCCAGCATTGACTGATATTAGCAGCGCTGGTTATCAGGCAGCCTCGGATGCTATGCAAAAAACGTTTGGTAAAAAACCGATTCCGGTAAAGCAAGGTGGAAGTATTCCAATTGTAGCTTTATTTAAAAAGGAATTAAAATCAGAAGCTGTATTGATGGGCTTTGGGTTGAACAGTGATGCAATTCATTCGCCTAACGAACATTATGGATTGTTCAATTTTTATAGGGGTATTGAAACGATTCCGTACTTTTTTAAATACTTTACTGAAAAAACATCGGGAAAAAATTAACTTTTTTTAAATTCCGACGTAACATATAAATAAAGGCACTTATTTAAATAAAGAAATGGCAGTTAAATCGTTAAAAAGAGCGCAAGAACGGATTGAGATTAAAGACCTTAAACTTGATGCGTTGTTGGAAGTAACCTTGGCCATTAACAGTAATGTTTCAAAAGAAATATTATTTGGTATATACGAAGATGCATTAAGGGCTCTAAACATTGAAAAGCTAGTGCTTTTTACAGCCGAGGGAAATTGGGGTCAAGCACTTTCATATGGGATTAAAGCATCAGAAATTAGCATTGATGTTCATGGCGATTTACTTCCAATTAAATCAATTTCGGAAGTTAATCATTTAACTGAAGGTCCTTTTTCCCACTTTGACACTGTTATTCCTGTGATTCATAAAAAGAAGGCGTTAGCTTATTTGTTAATAGGAGACATTATAAATGAAGCCTTGAAGATTAGCCCTATAATTAAGCATTTCTCTTTTATTCAAACTTTTACCAACATTATAGTAGTGGCCTTGGAAAACAAGGCATTCTCTCGCGAAGCTTTAAGGCAGGAAGGGATTAAAAAAGAATTAGAATTAGCAAGTGACATGCAAAACATGTTGTTGCCGTCTATTGTGCAAACGAATGATGAGATATCAATTTCAGCTTATTATCAGAGTCATCATGAAGTTGGAGGGGATTATTACGACATTATGTGGTTGGACGATACCAGGGTGGCGGTTTGTATTGCTGATGTTTCAGGAAAAGGTATATCGGCAGCTATTTTAATGGGGAATTTCCAGGCTAATGTTCGCGTTCTTTCCAAGTATTCTAAAAGTTTAGAGGAGTTAGTAACCACGTTGAATCAAAAAGTAGTGGAGAGTGCAAATGGTGAAAAATTCATTACCATGTTTATTGGCTTATTTGATTTAACTACAAGGGAATTAACATACATTAATTGCGGTCATAATCCTCCAGTGTTGAAGCAAAATGGTGAAATTCAATTATTAACAGATGGATGTCCGGGACTCGGTATGCTTGATGATATTGGCACTCCTGTGTTGGGTAAAGTGAAAGTAGACAAAGGAGCTATGATGACTTGTTATACAGATGGGTTGGTAGAGGTTGAAAACAGTAGTGAGGAAGAGTTTGGGTCTGATAAAGTAGGTGACATTATTACTGCATATAAAGGAACTGATACCGAAGCTCTAAATACAGAGCTTATTATGAGCTTGAATAAATTCAAGAAAAACAAACCCTTCGTTGATGATATTGCTATATTAAGTTGCTATTTTCGCTAACAAATTTAGGCATTGAATCCAGTTTAAAAGATCAATTAAACATCCTGTCGACACGCTCTATTAAAAGGGTATGGAATCCTTTTTATTGTTAGTGGGTTATTATTTGTCCAAATGGATTAAAAAACCAATACAATTAGGCTATCCTTCAAGTGTTTCTTTTGAGCCAACCACTAGTTGTAATTTAAGATGTCCCGAGTGTCCAAGTGGTTTGCGGGCATTTACACGACCAACGGGAATGCTTGAAAATAAGTTGTTCAATGATACCATTGAGCAAATGTCAGCTCATTTGTACTATCTCATTTTTTTACTTTCAAGGAGAGCCATATTTAAATCCTAATTTTTTGGAGATGGTCAGTTTTGCGAAAAAGCACAAGATTTACACAGCGACTTCTACCAATGCTCATTATTTAACTGATGAGGTATCAAAAAAGACTTTTGAATCTGGATTGGATAGGTTGGTTATTTCCATTGATGGGACCACACAAGAAACTTATTCTTCCTTCAGGATTGGAGGGGGATTAGATAAAGTTATTGAAGGTGCGAAGAACATCGTTAAATGGAAAAAAGAAATGAAATCTTCGACTCCTCATGTGATTTTTCAATTCTTAGTAGTCAGGCCCAATGAGCACGAAATTGATGATGTTTTGGCTTTGGGAAAAGAAATTGGGGTAGATGAGGTGAGGTTAAAAACAGCCCAAGTTTATGACTATGAAGACGGTAATGAGTTAATTCCTTCCAACGAAGATTATAGCCGATATAAAAAAAGTGCTGACGGCAAATGGAGTGCTAAAAATAAGATGGTTAATTCCTGTTGGAGAATGTGGCAGTCGTGTGTTATAACCTGGGACGGAGGGGTGGTTCCGTGTTGTTTTGACAAAGATACTACGCATCAATTAGGTCAATTGAAGGGTCAAGGTTTTAAAAGCATTTGGGAGTCGGCTCCGTATCAAAGTTTTCGTCAGTCCTTATTGATTTCACGTTCTGAAATTGATATTTGTAAAAATTGTACGGAAGGCACCAAGGTTTGGGGGTAGTCACCAGAAGGCGTTATATTTCCTTTTTCAGCATTAAAATCAAGTTTACACATCAAATTGTTTAAAATACTTTTTCATGGAACTGTTATTGCAGTTTACATAAATGTATTTTTAAACTAGTATCTAAATTTAAGTTTTGTGTATGCTCCAGAATAAACGTTTTTTATTAATAATTCCTTTTTTCTTGTTTTTGTTTTCGGTGAATAAGGCCCAAGAGAAGCCTATTGATCCTCCGTTTTTGAACATAGAATCACCGTGGGTAGACTCAATTTTAAGCAGCATGACTTTGGAGCAAAAGATTGCTCAGTTAATCATGTATCCTGTTTATTCAAAAAAGGATGAAGAGCATGTGAAGTCTATTATGAAGCTTGTGGAAAAACATGAGATTGGAGGAGTGATTTATATGCAGGGAGGTCCTGTTCGACAAGTCAAATTAAACAACCGTTTGCAAGCGCTATCTAAAGTTCCTTTGTTAACTTCCATTGATGGAGAATGGGGTGTGAGCATGAGATTAGACAGTGTATTGACCTTCCCTCGACAAATGATGTTGGGCGCAATTAAACATGATAGTTTAATTTATGAGATGGGTGCTGAAATTGCTAGACAATGCAGTTTGACAGGTGTACACATAAATTTTGCGCCAGTAGTGGATATCAATGTAAATCCAAAAAACCCAGTAATAAACAGCAGGTCGTTTGGAGAAAACAAAGAAGTGGTAACTGATAAGTCTTTAGCATACATG
>JBLIBC010000171.1:0-5889 GCA_047632015.1 Glaciecola sp. | reverse complement strand
CAATAAGTAGTAAATATTGTATTTGATTTCCACTTATGTACATTTTTCTAATGCCCTCAATTGTTTGCCGAAGCCTCTCCAAACATCTTTGAACTTTGGAAGGTTCTTTATCTGATGACTTAAATTTGCTTCCCAAGCCGACTCAAATTTTTTCATTTTGTCAGTCACCTTTTCTGTAAATTCACTTGGGTTCTGTCCTTTGTGTTTTGCTTTTCTCTCGAATTCGTAATATACATCTTGTAATTCAATACCTTCATTATTTGTAAGGTATTCAAAGTAGTACAAATCTCTTGGTACTGTTCTACCCATGAGAGCAGCCATTTTTTCTATAACAACTTCCTCAAGTGAGTAACTTTGCACTTTGAAGTCATCTTCTTCATTTAAATCTGAATAATCATGCTTTACCTCCCTTTTAATTGTATCAAATTCTAATTTTTCACCTCTAGTTACATCCATTTTTAAATGTCCTCCATTGCCTTCGAGTGGACCTATGTAGTCGATGTAAAATTTAATACTTCCGCTTGAGTCATGAATGTCTTTCGAATTGTCGGGTATTGATAAATTCATATTGGTCGCTTCTTTGATAGTTGAGAATACCGTATCGAATGCTTGATAAATCTCATCATCAGTAATTTCATTCTCCATCTCAGGATTAATTGTAAAATCCATGTCTTCTGAATATCTGTAATCCTCAATATGGATTTTTTTCAAACACGTCCCTCCTTTGAATATCAATGCTGCATTTAAAAATTCATTTTTAGCTATACCCCAAAGCATCCAACTTATTATATAATCTTTCTCAATTTGGACTGGCCTAACCCCTTGTGCATTTGATGTTTTATGTAATTCTTTTGGCCTAATCATGTGTATATAGAATTTTGTATCGTGTTAATATCTACGTTTATTTTTAAACCAAAGCTGGAGTCTTTATATCCCTCGTCTGGTGCTGAAGTATCTAATAAAGGGTAACTATTTCCATCTTCTTTTGATTTCATTCCTTCATGATATGCGGTCCATTTTACCTCAACTAAATCACAAATAAATAAATAACGTTTTATAGCAGCATTACTATCGTTCGTGATTAAGTAACCTAATAGTTTTTGTAGGTTTACTTTGTTTCGTGTTTCATATATAGCTTTCGCTATTTCGACTATCCCACCGCTTAAATGAGGTTTGGTACAGGCATCTACAATTGTCTTCTCTAGGTCACTTACCATTACTTTATCATGGTTATTGATAAACATATTTTTTATTCCAAAAAAGGACTTGTCAGATTGGGTTACAAATTGAAACTTAACTCCTTGAATTATTTTAATTGAGTTGGTGACACTTGTGAGTTGTTTGTTGGTGACGATTATTTCTTTCAGGCTTGGTTGAGTTATTAAATTATGTATCTGCATGGCTGAATAATATCCGATGTAGTACTTTTTGTCCTTCATAAGATGTTTTGCTACTAAGTGCCAATCAGGAATATAATTTGAGGCATCTGCATATGTTGGAATGATAGTATATAGGTTACGCTTTAGTCGTAAAAGCATTCCTTTCTCAATCATTTGAGTGAGTACTTTGGTGATGTGCTTAGAGCTTAAATCCTGAAATTCATCAAGTACATTATGATACGTGAACACTTCATCCCCTGCAGATGAAAACAGTTTAAATATTTCCCAATCTAATTTTCTTACCATTGCTAGATAATTATTATATCAATACACTCTATTTCTGGAGTGTTTAAATATAATAAATATCATGTAGTAGTCAATAGTTATATCGATAAACTCCATAATAGGAGTGTTTAGGTATAAAACATATCTATCGTTGGGTCTTTATTTAAACAGTCTTACTTTTAACCTTTAATTATTAACTGTTCTTTTGTTATTGTATTCATAATCATGGTAGACTTTATGGTGGGATTTTTTGCAAAAACGGTGAATTTTGGCACGAAATGCAGGTATTAACCAATCAGAATTAATAGCTTTAAATAGCTGCATCCATTACTCCTAGGGAGTATCCATTGATTTAGCACAAAATTGCCTTATCCTTCTGTTAATCAGAGGGTCCTAGGTTCGAGTCCCTTAGAGGTTTGATATTAAGAGGAGGAGTGCCAAGAGGCGCTCCTGAAGACATGTTTAATGTCACTGCGATAGCAGCATAGCGTGGGATTCTGTTTTTTTATCCTTGTCAGGATATGACCTTCTATTACCATAGAAGCAGTGGTTTTCATTTTTTGCCTTGACGAGTATTTTTTCTGCCTTGCGCGGCAGTAGCGCTTACTTTTTGTCTTAACATAAAAAGTAACAAAAAAGTCAAGCCTCAAAGGAAGCTGCCTTTCCTTCAAGACCTTTCACACCCTCGCCCTTTGATTCGGGCCAACGCACTTGTGTTATGTTCGTATCGGTGAAGAATAATTAAATCAGGTACGGTTAATTGGAAGTTGTGAAGTTGAAGGAGACTGCTGAGAAACCCTTCAGTTTGTCTGAGCGGTAAGCTGTATACGTACGAGAGTATCAGAGCAATTTCAATAGCAACATCTGAGTAGATAACCTTGCCACCCTTAGTCTGTTTGCCTTTGTAGTTCCAGTTTGAGAATATGTCTTTATCCATCCAAAAATCTAATCTGCCTCGTTGCTTCAGGCTATTGTTGTATGTGCTGCTATTCGTTATCTTTTGTTTGTAGGCTCTCATGCCACAAAATTAGTAACTTTAACGAGTGGAGTTATCCATGCAACAAGACCCATTTAATGAGCACCCGTCCCTGAATTTCTGAATTTCCCAACATACAATCTGTCCCCTTTCTTGCTTCCTAAAGTCAGCTTGTTCGCTTCACTAGGAAAATTGATAGTTAAGAGCAAAAAAAAGGAGTGACTGCTAAAGCAAACACTCCTTTTTTTATTTGGTAGTACGTAAAGTACTTAATCTTTTAGGCAACGCGCAGAGAAACCATTTGCATTGTTCGAGCGTTGTTTACTAACTGCAGCATTAGTACCACTCAAGACACGAACCCAGGAATCATCTGAATCATATTGAGTACTGCTCCACCAGTAAGCACTTGTAGCAATGCTCCAGAAATTACCATAATTACTTCTAAACCCTCCAGGGAGACCTTTCCAACCAAAATCATGATCTCCATTTCCGTTAGAATCCCAGCCTGTTGTCGACTTTAAAGCAGTTCCTTCTATCCCTGTAAAACCTTGATTAGCAAGGTAACTAACTAATGCATCCCATTCGGAATCACTAGGAATGTGCCAGCCTGTTGGACATAATTTCTTAGTATTCACGCTATGCCAGTTGTATAAATTTCCATAAGTGGTAACATTCGGCAGACTGTGATCATACTTAGTCAATGCTCCTGTTGTTAAAGCCCTCCATTGTGTATCATCAGTTACTTCCGGAATTGTTGTACCATCATTATATTTTAATGTTTTTAAGTTCTCTGACATCCATTCTTGAGTTCCAATGACAGCAGATGTATAACTGTTTCCATCTACATCGCTTACCCCGGATCCTGCTTGAATTCCGGTTCCAGGCGCAGTTGTAAAGGTCACTTCATTTCCATAAGCTGTTCCAGCACTGTTAGTAACAAATGCTCTTACATAGTACTTAGTAGATGCGCCCAAACCTGTAATGTTGGCAATGAATGAACCTATTCCTTTATCAGAAATTTTCATGCTATCTGAAATAGTTGGGTTAGATGATGTACTCCAGACCAGTCCTCTTTGAGTTACAGGAGCCCCACCGTTACCTGTGACATTTCCACCTGAAACTGCTGAACCTCCAATCATAGCACGTATTGCTGAAGTAGTAACTGTTGGTAGCTGTGCTTGAATTATTTGATCCTTAAGACAACGAATAGCGAAACCCGTTTCCTTGACCGCGGCATAATTTCTAATCGTATCAAATAATTGATTCATGTGAAGGGTCCACCCATAAGTACCATTATCATCCGATGCCCAGTAGTTCACCGTAGCACCCTGAGAGTAAAAAAGACCATTCCCGGCACTTCTAGAACCTGCAGGATAAGCACTAAAACCATAGTCATCTGTACCGTTTTTGTTGTTGTCCCAACCAGATGTTGTTTTTAAAGCAATGGCATCATTCTCCACATGTTCGTTAAAGTATAAAAAATCAGTCAGTAGTGTCCAATCACCGTTAGTAGGTACACGCCAACCAGTTGGACACACATTTCGAGCATCTGAGGCTACATACCAGTTGTACAACTTTCCAAAGTTGCTATCGTTTGAGCTGTTGTTATCGTAACTACTCCAAGCTCCTGTGCTTAAACTACCCCATTGACTAGTGCTAGTTACGTTAGGAATTACAGTACCGTCTGAATATTTTGTGGTTTTCAAATGACCTAACATCCACTCTTGATTTCCAACGGAGACTGTCCCGTAGGTGTTGCCGTCTATATCAGTTACACTGCTTATAGTTGGTTTGTAAAATATTACACTATCAATTTCTGTATTTACATTAAACTGGGCAACGACTAAGCCATTTTTCATCACATACATGGTATCATTTTGACCGAAAACCAAATTACTATAAATGGATAAAACTAGTATTGTTAAAATTCTTAAGACTTTCATTTTTCTATTGCTTTACGATTTTTAGAGTTTGTGTATTTGTTTTATCTACCAATGTAAAAAAGTAAACTCCTGTTGTGAGGTTAGATAAATTAATGCTTGAAGAGGCTTTATCCGACTGAACTAAACTTCCGTTTAGATCATGAATAAAGTATCGCGCATCGTTTGAGTTTTGGTTGATGTTAAGCACATCTTCGCAAGGATTAGGATAAACGGAAAGTGCTTGAAGTACTTGTGTTAAATTCTCCACTTCTGTGATAACCTGTGGGAAAACAAGATTTTTTATATCTGAAAGAGCAACATTTTTTGAAGAAGATTGCGTTTCAATCACCATATCCCCACTTTGGAAAGTAATTTTCTTTACGCTGGAAATAGCGTAAGAACTACTGTTTCCTAGATTTTCGTTTAATGTAATGTTCTGTGCTATCGACAAAAGAGATATCGAACAAAATAACAGCAAAAAGTTCCTTTTCATTTGATTTGGGTTTTCAATATGTACGAACCGATGTACTCGAATTTTACAATGCAAGACTTTAATTTCGTGACAAATATAGTAAAAAAAAAGGGGGTATTTTTTTTAGCACACCCCTCGAAGAAAGGGGATAAACAATCTGTCCCTTTTTTTTCTAGTCCCCTTTTTTGCAATCCATCTGTACTCAGAACGGGTCAAATATCGAACTTTTTGAGGGAGGATTACAAAGTTATATTACTTTTTACACACCATAATAAAATATCGTAATGACCTTTAGTTGCTACTTTTAGTCATTACGATAATAATTATGTACTTTTAAAAGAAAAATGTTTACAAGAATAATTGAGAAAAGTATTCAGAATAAATTCAACAAAGGAAAAGCGATAGTAATAGTAGGAGCCAGGCAGGTTGGCAAAACCACTCTTATTAAAAACTTGTTAAAAGAAAGAGGTTTTTTGTTTTTAGATGCAGACGACCCCACTGTCAGGAGCTTACTGACGAATGCTAACACTGAACAATTAAGAACAATAATTGGGGATCAAAAAATAATTTTTTTAGATGAAGCTCAACGAATTTCAGGTATCGGATTAACTCTGAAAATAATCACGGACCAGTTCAAAGATGTTCAATTGTTTGTCAGTGGCTCTTCCTCATTTGATTTAGGGAACGCATTAAACGAACCTTTAACAGGGAGAAAATGGGAATATGAATTATTTCCTATTTGCTGGGAGGAATATGAGAAAAAGATAGGGTTTGTGAAGGCCGAACAACAACTAGAAAACCGTTTATTATATGGGTTTTATCCTGACATTATTAATCATCAGGGGGCGGAGAAAG
>JBLIBC010000170.1:0-5906 GCA_047632015.1 Glaciecola sp. | reverse complement strand
TGAAGAAACAAATGCTTTGTTTGGTATGACAGATGTTTATGTGATGCCTTCGGTTTCAGAACCTTTTGGAATCACGCCTTTGGAGGCCATGAGGACAGGCGTTCCGGTCATAATATCTAAGCAATCAGGTGTGTCAGAGGTATTAGAAAATGCTGTAAAAATTGATTTTTGGGATGAGCAAGCAGTAGCTGATGCTATTCAAGGATTGTTGGAATATCCGGAAATAGCAACCAAGTTAGCGAGTAATGGTAGTGGTGAGGTTGAAGAGCTAAAGTGGGAATATGCCGCCATGAAATTAAAAGAGATATACCTAGATTTATTAAAAAACAAGTAAACCAAAGCCATGAAAAACATTTGCTTTTATTTTCAAGTTCACCAACCAATGCGGTTGCGTCCATATCGATTTTTTGACATAGGGACGAGTCATGATTATTTTGACGACAAAGTGAATCACGAAATCATGAGAAAGGTGGCCGAAAAATGTTATCTGCCTACCAACAAATTGATGTTGGATTTGATTAATGAACACAAAGGACATTTTAAAATAAGTTATTCTATTTCGGGTGTTTGCTTGGATCAATTTGAAAGGTTTGCGCCTGATGTGTTGGATAGTTTCAAAAGGTTGGCTGAGACTGGTTGTGTGGAGTTTTTAGCCGAAACCTATTCCCATTCATTGTCTGCTTTAGCAAGTCCTAAGGAGTTTAAAAGTCAAGTGGCACGTCAATCAAAAAAGATAGAGGAATTGTTCGGTCAAAAGCCAACAGTCTTTAGAAATACTGAATTAATATACTCTGACTACATTGGTGGTTTAGTTAAAGAAATGGGTTACGAAACCATGTTAACTGAAGGAGCGGATCATGTGTTGGATTGGAGAAGTCCTAATTTAATGTATGAACATGCCTCAGGCAATGGTTTAAAATTGTTGCTTAAAAATTACAAATTAAGTGATGACATTGCTTTTCGATTTGGTCAAAAATCTTGGGAATCATGGCCTTTAACTTCCGGAAAATTTGTGGATTGGATAGCTGCAACTCCGTGGGATCAAGAAATCATTAATTTGTTCATGGATTATGAAACATTTGGTGAGCACCAATGGGAAGACACAGGTATATTTGAATTTTTAAAATACTTACCAGCGGCTGTACTAGGAAATTCTGAGTTCAAGTTTGTAACACCTTCCGAGGCAACCTCGTTCATGAAGCCTGTTGCCAAATTGGATGTGCCAAATACCATGTCATGGGCCGATGAGGAACGAGATTTAAGTGCTTGGTTAGGTAATAATATTCAGGATGATGCTTTTGAAAGCTTATACCGTTTGGAGGAAAAAGTAACCAAAGTGCAAGATGAAAAAATCAAGCAAGATTGGTTGTATTTACAAACCTCAGATCATTTTTATTACATGTGTACTAAGTTTTGGGCTGATGGTGACGTACATAAATATTTTAGTCATTACGATTCGCCGTATGAAGGGTTCTTGAACTACATGAATGTGTTGGTTGATTTTGAAGGAGAGGTAAATAAAAGTTTAGGGATTCAACCAGAAGGTGGGGCACTAAAGACGGATGTGTCGGAAAGGTTCAAAAGTTTACTTCCTGAAGGATTTAAGCTGTAACCTTTTTTGAGGATATCGTTATAAGTCTGAGCTAATAAACCTTGACTTATGAAGAACACTTTGAAATACCTTTTCGTAGCCCTCTTTTTTATGGGGTTGTACTTGTCATTTGTATCTTATTCTAATGAGAATAAGTACATGTTCAACGATGAAAAATTAGAAAAGTATTACCAAAAGCACAAAGGAAATGACATCCCCAGTGTGTCAGTTGGGACTGTTTCAAAAGGCAGTATTAAAAATGCCAAGTTGTTACCTTTTTCGGGAGCAAACTATGAGTATTTTGATAAGTGGAGTTATTTGCAAGGAAGAGCTTTTTTGCATGGGTCCGTTTTAAATTCGGTATTGAATTCATACAGCAGTTTAAATGGTTCAAATCCTGGGCGCAAATTCAGGGTAATGGAATGTTCGCATCAAAAAGGAGGGAAGTTATGGCCGCATAGGACACATCAAAACGGATTAAGTGTTGATTTTATGATGCCACTCAAAAAAGATGATAAACCATATTATGGTTTGGATTCAAAAGGTGTTAAACACTACTTGCTTGAGTTTGATAATGCCGGAAAGTATGAGAAAGACAAAAGTGTCCAAGTTGATTTTGATTTAGTAGCCAAACACATATTGCAATTAAATGCGAGTGCCAGAAAGCAAGGTTATAAAATTAAAAAGGTCATTATTAAAATTGAATTTAAAGATGATTTATATGCAACAAAGCACGGTAAAAAACTCAAACAGCAAGGGATATATGTAGTGATGGGCTTAACTCCTAAAATAAATGAATTACATGACGATCACTACCATATCGACTTTGTAAAAATCTAATGAAAATGAAAATGATATTGTTTCCATGTTGGCAAGGTGGAATGAGTTGTTTTTAGTGTCGTTTGAGACTTCAAGTTGCGCAGAGGGTATGTTGCCGTGTCTTTGCTAATTCGTTTATCTACTTAATATTTCAAGCTCAATAATTTAGGACATGAGCGAGTTTTGTTTATATTTGGAAAGACTGAAACACCTATTTGATGAATTTTTCTATTGATAAACAAGATGATTGTACTATTGTAAAAGTATCTGCAGAGAAGCTAGATACTACAATCGCTCCTTCTTTAAAATCGGAATTAGTAATGTTAAATGCTCATGGGAGTAAAAACTTGATCATCGACATGAGTGACGCTCGATATTGTGACTCTTCAGGTTTGTCTGTTTTATTAGTCGCAAATAGGTTGTGTAAAAATGTAGGAGGTGTTTTTGTATTGTCAGGTCTTCAAAAATCAGTATTAAAACTTATTCAAATTTCTCAGCTTGATACTGTGCTGAATATTACTGATGACTTGGATGAAGCTAAAGGCTTTATTGCTAAAGCGTAAGTTTAATAAAAGCTTTAATTAATTTTTCTTGGAATTTCTTAAAATTTTAGGTTGCGGTTCTGCATTACCAGTTGGTAACAGGTACCCCTCGGCTCAAATAATTAAAAATAAAGAACGGTATTTATTGATTGATTGCGGAGAAGGAACGCAGTTACGTATAAGAGAGGCGAAAATTTCATTCATCAGGATTACACACATTTTTATTACGCACTTGCATGGTGATCATTTTTTTGGATTGCCTGGTTTACTAAGTTCTTTTCATTTGTTAGGTAGGACAAAAGACTTGTATTTGTATGGTCCAAAAGGATTAATGGACATATTAGAATTGCAGTTCAGGTTATCGGGAACTGCTTTACGATATCAAATCATTTTTACTGAAGTTTCAGGTTCGGAAAAAACCTTGATCATGCAAGATAATTCCATCGAGGTGTATAGCTTTCCGTTGAATCACCGCATCAAATGTCATGGTTACTTTTTCCAAGAGAAACAGCGTCCAGCCACACTTTTGGTTAAAAAAATTAAGCAATACAGCATTCCTGATTTCGTTCGTGGGAAAATAAAGGAAGGTGCCGATTACATAATGGAGAACGGCACTGTAATAACTCACGAAGAGCTAACTACTCCAGCACCTAAACCTGTTTCGTTTGCATATTGTTCGGACAATAAGATTAAGCAAAAGCTAAAAGAATTATTACGAGGAGTTGATTATTTGTACCATGAAGCCACTTTCATGGAAAGTGAAAAAGAAAGGGCGAAAAAAACGTACCACAGCACTGCTTCAGAGGCAGCTACTTTGGCTAAAGACTTAGGAGTAAAACAGCTTATAATTGGTCACTATTCAGCAAGGTACCAAAACTTACAACCGTTGTTAAAGGAAAGTCAACAGGTTTTTAAAAACACAGTCCTTGGACACGAAGGGTTTGAGTTTTCGTTTACTGAAGGAGGTAAATAACCTTTAATAATTAATACATTTGTTAAATGTCTTCCAGTAGTTCAGTACTTGTGTTATCTGACGCTTTTCTTTTTCAAGAGGGAGTTAAAACATTGCTTAAAGAATCTGGATTATACGATGAGCTATTTTTTGCTGAAACCCCCAATGACTTTGAAAAGCTCCTACAATCGTGCAATCCTAAATTAGTAGTGCTAGACATTCCGTCTTCTGTGTTTAGAGTGGAAAAAGTACTTGCGTTTGTTGATTTAGTGAGCAATGCTAGCGTACTTTTGTTGGGCGAAAAAATGAATAAAAAGGAATGTAAACAGTTGTTAGGTCTTGGTGCAAAGGGAGTTATATTAAAATATGCTTCAAAAAATATTTTGACTGAAGGTTTAAAACAAATTGATAAAAATGAGGTGTTCATTGATGAGGAATCGTGCAGTAAGGAGGAGGAAAGTAGCTCCATTTTAGAAAAGATGAATGTGAGTACAAGAGAAAGGGAAATTATCAAATTGATTGCTCAAGGATTGATCAACAAAGAAATAGCCGAGAAGTTGTTTATCAGCACACACACGGTGAACACACACCGAAAAAACTTAATGGCAAAGTTGAACATTAACAATACGGCAGGTATTGTACTGTTAGCTGTGAAAGAGGGGATTGTTTCTCCTAATGAATTCCTGTTTATTTAAGGCTTCTTACTCAAATAGTTTCTTATTATACTACGTAAAAGGGTTAACTGATTTCCCCCCAATTAACATTGTTGTCTTGGATTTCGGCCAACCGAGATTTTAATATTTGATTTTCGGCATTATTTAATTCCGGATCATTAGTAATAATATTACTTGCTTGTGTTCTTGCTGAGGTCATGATGTGGCCATCAGCAATTAGAGATGCAATTTTTAAATCAAGTAATCCACTTTGCCGTGTGCCTGCCACATCTCCAGGTCCTCTTAGTTTCATGTCCACTTCTGAAATAACGAATCCGTCAGTGGTGTCAACCATGGTTTTAGTCCTTGTTTTAGCATTTTGACCTAGTTTATTACCGGTCATGAGTATGCAGTATGATTGACTGGTTCCTCGACCTACTCGCCCTCTTAGTTGATGCAGTTGGCTTAGCCCAAACCTTTCAGCACTTTCAATAATCATTACTGAGGCATTTGGCACATTTACACCAACTTCGATTACTGTTGTGGCTACAAGTATTTGTGTAATACCTTGCTCGAATCTCTTCATTTCAAAAGCTTTGTCGACAGGTTTCATTCTTCCGTGAACTATACTAATTTGATATTCAGGAACAGGGAAGTAGCGACTAATGCCCTCGTATCCATCCATTAAATCCTTGTAGTCCATGGTTTCACTTTCGTCAATCAGAGGATATACAAGGTAAATTTGACGGCCTTGTTTTATTTGCTCCTTCATGAATCCCAGGACAGCTAACCGCTGACTGTCGTAATAGTGTTTAGTGATGATGGTTTTTCTTCCAGGGGGAAGTTCGTCAATGACGGAAGTGTCCAAATCACCATATACGGTCATCGCTAATGTCCTTGGGATAGGAGTGGCCGTCATGATTAGAATATGGGGAGGGATGTTGTTTTTTTTCCACAACTTATAGCGTTGTGCAACTCCAAATCGATGCTGTTCATCAATGACGGCAATCCCTAAGTTTTTGTACTTCACCTTGTCCTCAATTAGTGCATGAGTTCCAATTAAGATATGTACCGATCCGTCTTCCAGGCCAGCGTGTATTAGTTTTCTTTGTGCTGTTTTAGTGGACCCTGTGAGCAGTTCCACTTTGATATCAAGTGGTTGTAACAGTTCACTTATTCCTTCAAAATGTTGAATTGCGAGTATTTCAGTAGGTGCCATGAGCGTGGTTTGAAAACCATTGTCAATAGCTAGCAACATACTCATTAACGCAACCAACGTTTTTCCACTTCCTACATCGCCTTGCACCAAACGATTCATGTGTGATCCATGGGTGGTGTTGTGCCTAATT
>JBLIBC010000169.1:0-5928 GCA_047632015.1 Glaciecola sp. | reverse complement strand
ACCAATAATGATAAGGAAGTTTGCTGTTTTCCATGACAGTACCACTTTTTAACGAGGTCCTATAATGGCATTTTTTACACTCCCATTGCTCTCTGTTTTTTTCCAATAATGATTGGAGCCACCACACTTCTTACAGGAAATCCCTTCCGAAAGACATTGAGCTTTGAAAGCTAATTTACAACTGGATTCGTCAGGATAGCGATAGCGAAAATCTAATAAATTCATTTTTCTCGTATATTGATTTATCCAAGAATACCGCCTCGCACCATAAGCGGTTTGCGGTATTTATTGGGGAAAGTGGCGGATAAGTATATAATTTTTTATTCATGAGATATTGTATAATCGTCACGTCATAAGGAAGGCGTTTTTGGGATTGGTGGTAAAACGAGTACTGTGGGTTGGGGAACCTTAAAAAAAGTTGTCCGAGATTTCGGGAAATCGAGTTCTTTTTTTTGGCGGGGGAGGACGTGTTTTTCAACAAGGTCATGGTCGCCCTTGATTTTTTACTTCGTTTTTTATCAAGAAAAAAAGAAGGCTTTTGTTTCTTTCAGCAGAAAGAAAGGCAAACCGCACGGAGTGAAAGTAAAACGTAAAAAGAATATAAAAAGAAAAAGGGATACCCCCTACTTCTTTTGTCTCATTAAGTCGTTACTACGCAAGTTCAACTAACGAGTCAATGTTTTCTGCAATAACATTTTTTTTAGTGGAGTTCAGGGGAATAAAAGGAATTGAGTATACGATTCCAGTGTCTAATTGAACAGTTAACATTTCTCTATCACTTGAACCAATCCCCATTAATTTAGGGGCAAACTCGTCAACGTTATTGTTGGTGTTTAATTCCTTAATTTTTTTTGAATCCCATATTTTAAATTTTTGATTGGTGTTAACTAATTTAATTTCGTCAAGTTTTAATCTGTCAAGAGATTGCATAATTATTTCTTTGTCAATCATTTTTTTGCCGCAAGTTATTGTTTCAGTGATAGCACCTAGCTATTGATTATTTACAATTAGTGGACATCCACTAATATTAGCATTAGCTAATACGGATTTGCGAGGATAGGGTTACAGTTTTGAAGGGGTATTTTTGGTTTGTTTAAAACTTTTGGAATTCACTAGTTTGGCGTTTCTCTTCGGGTTAACAAAAAGAAAGGAAAATTCATGGAGTGAAATGTAAAAGCATAAAAAAAGGGACGCTTTGGCGTCCCTTTGTAAATCTTAGGATAATCAATATTAAGATACCCCAGCTGTTTCCATATCTCTTTGGACCTTCTTCACCAATCCTTGTAATGTTTTCCCTGGTCCAACTTCCGTAAAGGAATCAGCGCCACTGTTAATCATGTTTTTCACAGTTTGTGTCCATTTTACTGGAGCTGTTAATTGTGAAATTAAGTTTTGCTGAATGATTTCTGGATTCGAAACCGCTTGTGCGTTTACGTTTTGGTAAATAGGACAAATTGGTTTTGAAAAATTAGTTTTTTGAATAGCAGTTTCTAATTCTTGTTTAGCTGGATTCATTAATGGTGAATGAAAAGCTCCACCTACTGGTAAAACAATCGCTCGTTTTGCTCCAGCTTCTTTTAATGCTTCACATGCTGCATTAACTGCTTCAACCTCTCCAGATATCACTAATTGCCCTGGGCAGTTGTAATTTGCTGCAACTACCACCCCTTTAGTTTCGTTACAAATGCTTTCCACAATTTTATCTTCCAGGCCTAATATTGCCGCCATGGTTGAATCTTGTAATTCACATGCTTTTTGCATGGCTAAAGCTCTTTTTGAAACTAGTTTTAAACCGTCCTCAAATGCAATCGTTTTATTAGCAACTAATGCTGACAATTCACCTAATGAGTGTCCTGCAACCATATCAGGAGCAAAATCTTGTATGCTCGTTAATGCAGCTACTGAATGTAAAAAAACAGCTGGCTGTGTTACTTTAGTTTCTTTTAAATCTTCTGCAGACCCTTCGAACATTGTTTTAGTAATGTCAAACCCCAAAATGTCGTTGGCTTGCTGAAACATTTTTTTCGCCACTTTGGAACCATCGTAAAGTTCCTTTCCCATTCCTGTAAATTGTGCTCCCTGTCCTGGGAAAATATATGCTTTCATGCAATAAGGTTTATCTAGTTTCTTGTGGTTAAATAATTAGCCAGTATTAATTACTTTAGGGGGCCAAAATATTCAACAAAATTATTTTCAGTTTCTTTAAGTTTTACGCTGTGTAAAGCGGCGCCAAGGTTAATTACTTCGTTTTCTATTTCATTCCAAATACTGACCGCTAACACTTCCGTGCTTGCCATTTTTCCTTTTAAAAAGGGAACGTCAAGGTTAAGGTTTTTGTGGTCCAATACTTCCACTACTTTTTCCTGTAGCACTTCGCTAAGGCGTTTTAAGTCAATGATGAAACCAGTCTCTTCGTTGATTTCACCTTTTACTGTTACGAACAATTCGTAATTGTGTCCATGCCAATTTTTGTTAGCACATTTACCAAAAACTTCCGCGTTTTTTTCGGCAGACCAATTCTCTTGATAGAGTTTGTGGGCGGCGTTAAAGCGTTCTCTTCTGGTTAGTAATAACATTCAGCAATTATTGGAGCGCAAAGATACTTATTAATGAGTAGTATTTCGTCTCCTCCATAGTCCTTTTTTGATACCTTTGAGGAAAAATATTCTGATATGATTGTCATCACTGGTGCCGCAGGTTTTATAAGCAGTTGTTTAGTCGCTCGTTTGAACGAATTGGGCTACAAAGAGTTGGTTTTGGTGGATGATTTTTCACGAAAGGATCGTGTAAAAAATTATGAATCAAAAGACTACAAAGAGTTAGTTACTCGGAATGATTTTATTGGGTGGTTGGATAAAAATCAAAGGTTTTGTCAATTTGTAATTCATTTGGGAGCTAGAACGGACACCACAGAATTCAACAAGGATATTTTTGATGAGCTGAATTTGGAGTATTCAAAACTAGTTTGGAACAAATGCATTGAACACGCTTTGCCGTTAATTTATGCTTCGTCAGCTGCAACATATGGAGGAGGAGAATTGGGATATGATGACAACCACGAGGTGATTCCGTCGTTAAAGCCTCTTAATCCTTACGGTGATTCCAAAAACGACTTTGATATTTGGGCATTAAAGCAAGAACGGAAGCCTTTTTTTTGGGCGGGATTGAAGTTTTTTAATGTGTATGGACCTAATGAATACCATAAGGGAAGAATGGCGTCTGTTGTTTTTCACGCGTTCAATCAAGTCAGCGAAAAGGGCGCTATGAAGTTGTTTAGGTCACATAATTCTGACTTTAAGGATGGAGAACAATTACGTGATTTTGTATACGTAAAGGACGTAGCTGAAGTGATTGTGTTTTTGATGGAACACCGAAAGGATTCAGGTATTTATAATTTAGGTTCAGGAAAAGCAAGGACATTCCTTGACCTTACTAAAGCCACTTTTAAAGCAATGAACAAGAAGGAGGATATTTCTTTTATTGACACTCCAAAGGACATAAGGGACAAGTATCAGTATTATACTCAGGCCAATATGAGTAAGTTGAAATCAATCGGGTATAATAAGCAGTTCACTACCTTGGAAGAAGGAGTTGAAGACTATGTGAATACATTTCTCAAAAATGAGTTAATTTTTTAATTACTAAAAAGAGTAGATTGTTTAATTGACAATAACCTTTTTAGTAATTGATTTGGAGTTCAGCTGAATTTTAACCACGTATACACCTGACTTATTTAAATGAAATGTAGCGCCATTTGTGTTACAAATGTTATTTGTCATGTCTTTGACAAGTAACCCTGCACTATTATACACTTTAATGTTGCAAACCTCATGCTGAGAATTGACGGTGAATGTTCCTGTACTTGGATTTGGACCTAAAAAAACACCGTCTTCTGTTTTGGTTTTTGCCTCAACTTCCGTTATCAACTGTGTATATATCCTTGCAATTCCTTTTCTTTCTATGTTGTCATATTTAGTGAAGGACCCTATTATAATTGCTGCTCCCTTTTTTTGAACAACAATTTGATTAACAGTACTGTTTGGACCATCTGTAGCGTAAAATACACCACCATTATAAGCCCATGTATTATCAATAGCTCCAGTTGCGTTTAACCTACAAAAGTTATTGATGCTGTGAGAAGAGTAAGAGCTAAAGTTCCCTCCGAGGTAAGTATTGCCATAATCATCTTGAATAATGCTGTTAATTCCTGTATGGCCATTGTTGTTTACTACTCCTTTCATGACGTTGTCTTTAGTGCCATCCGAATTGTATTTCTGTAAACAATGATAATTGCTTTTAGAAGATGGATGTGACCACCCCACTATGATTTTTCCGTCATCTTGCACTAAAATTACATTTGTGCTAGTTGAATCAGATATCCCCATAGATGACAAGGTTTGATTAGGGAATGCAGTAGGACTAGTAATATTTCTTATTCCTTCTTTTCCAAAGGAAAACAAATAGCTATATGGACCTCCAACATGATAGGCAGAATAGTATCCAGATGAGCTATGAGCGATTCGATCAGTGCCACTTTTTAGGAGTCCGGTTGCATCCAAACAAAGAGCTTCGGATGATCCTAAATAGTAACTAATGGCAGTGCCTGGCCGATACCAGTTGGTAAATGCTCCATCCACAACGTAAGAACCGTCAAGTTTCCTCTCGATTTGATCAACGTAATAATTTTTGGCTCCTCCTTTTACATCAAAAGTAGTGTCCATTGTGCCGTTTGCGTTTAGTCGACACAATTTACCTGCTGTTCGTCCATTGTACGAATCAAAACTTCCTCCAACCATTATCTTGCCATCACTTTGGACGTGTATTTTTTTTACATCATTGTCAAACCCTGTTCCGACTTGAAAACTAGTGTCGATAGTTCCATCATCAAAAAGTCTCGCTATCTTATTAATAGAAACACCATCGTAAGAAGTAAATGAGCCACCAATTAATATCATATCATTTGTGTCAACTGATATTGTGGTAATTGATCCTAAAACTTTGGATCCTGGGTCAAAGTTTTGATCCAAAGTTCCGGCTTGAGAGAAACAATTAGGTGATATTATAATTACAAGAAGGATGGTAAATAATTTGTAAAATGAATTTTTCACCTTGTATTTTGTTTTAAATTCGATGTGTCTTGATGCAAGCTCTGCCTTTTAGTCTTTAAATTCGTCAGCCACACCTATACTTTCTAAATAGGAATGTAAACTAAGTTTTGGTTTGGAAATTGAAACCCTCCCTGAACGAACGAATTCACTTATTCCAAATGGTTTAAGGACTTCAAATAAAGCTTCTGTTTCTTCGTTGAGTCCTGTTTTTTCAATGACACAAAACTCTTCGTCAACGAATAAAATTCGTGCACCATTGTTCCTTACAATTTTTTCCAAATTGCTACCAAGTAATGTCTTGGATTGTAATTTGTACAAGGCTATTTCTTGGGAAATTATTTCCTCTTCCTCAAAGTAAAAAGCTACAAAAACATCAATTATTTTTTCAATTTGAAGCACTACTTTTTGAACGGATTCCGTGGTTTCATGGATTACAATAGTAAACCTGTGAATACCCTTTATTTCACTTTCACTAGTGGTTAAACTGTCTAGGTTAATTTTTCGGCGGGTAAATATTTGAGCTACTTTACCTAGTAGTCCTGCAACGTTTTCAGAATAAACTGATATGGTGTATTTTTTTATGTCTTTTTTCATTTGTTCACTCTATTTAATTTTTTCGTGTTCACTTGTTCGCTATCGCTTGTTTGTTCACTCTATTTAATTTTTTCGTGTTCACTTCTTTGCTCGGTTGTGCAGTGAATACCGAAATAAATCATATTTCTACTCTTAATTTCAAACCTCCTCGGTTTCTATTTCGTTTTCAATATTAAACTTATGACAACCTGCAATCAGAAACACTAGCTCCTGATGGAATCATTGG
>JBLIBC010000168.1:0-5962 GCA_047632015.1 Glaciecola sp. | reverse complement strand
GAAATTTTATTTTCAACTTCATTAAATTCCAAACCATTTGTTCCTGCCGGAGTAATAAAACTCAATTGGAAATCTCCAGAAATTAAAGTGTCATTTTGAACACTGACAGAATACGTTCCTGCAAATGTTAATCCTGACAACAATATGGCAACTGTATATAGTAATCTTTTTTTATCTTGTTTGTTTTAGTTTCAGAACTAAGACAATTGAAAAATGAAACACCCCTAGTCTTTGATTTAAAAAAGGAAAATAATAGGTGTAAATCAGGCTGCTGTAACTATCTCAATTTTCGTTTGTAGTGTATGCCAAGCAAAAATGATCTTATAAATAGTATCGCACTTCCCAAACTAGTCCATTTCAGGATTTCATTGTCCGTGTCGGAATACATGGAGTAGCATAAAATTGCAGCAAACAAAAAGAGGACTTGCTGCACTAAAGCATAAATCAATTTGATTTCAACCTTTCTTTTTTTAACGTTGACTTCTATTTCCCCATTTTCAGCTTGCGCCAAAAACAATTCAATTTTACGGGGCAAGGATACTAAGCGTAAAGCCTGTTGTTTTATAGTGGCATTGAACACCATTCCTAAGTTGTCCTTTTGAATCGCCATTTTTAAAATGTTAGGCTTCACCTCTTTGTATATTTCAGTTTCTGGAGCTAATTCCGTGGTGATTCCCATTATTAAAACAATGGTTCGGTTTAGTAAAACCCAGTCCTTAGGTATTTTCACCACTTCCTCAATCTCTTTGATATTAAGCCCTTTAATCAACCCCAATAGCTTAGGTATGTCTATGTCATCAATATTTACTTGTGTAATGTTGATGCTATCAATTTTCATTTCATTGATTAAAAAGTCACCTAAAATGCGAATGATTTTTTTACACATTTTATCAATGGAAGGGTCATCACCGATGAAGCCCATTTTTTTAAACCCTTCAATCATCAGGTTTTCATCCTTCAAAATTGTGGCTTGCATTAGGATAATTATGCCTTCCTTCATGTGGTCTTCAAAAGTACCCACTGCCCCAAAATCAAGTAAAATTAATTGACCTTCCTTGTTCACTAAAATATTCCCTGGGTGAGGATCAGCGTGAAATATGCCGTCAATAAAAATGTTTTTGCTAAAAATGTCCAGTAGGTTTTTAACCAGTAAATTTTGGTCAATTCCATTGTCCAGTAAAAAATCATGATTGGTTATTTTAGCACCTACCATAAAGTCCATTACGACCACTTTTTTGGTGCAGTACTGGGAATATACTTTTGGAATAAGAATCCTATTATCGTCCTTTAAGTTTTTTGAAATTAATTTTATTTGCTCCGCCTCATGAACGTAATCTAGTTCCTCGTGAATCATTTTAACAACCTCATCAAACACCCCTTGAAATCCTGGTATTTTAATGAAGTACTGCAGAATTCGCAATAGCTTATCAATGAGCTGCAAATCTAATTTTGCAATTTCTTCAATTTTTAAATGCTGTACTTTTACGGCCACTTGTTCGCCGGTTTTAAGCGTCGCTCGATGCACTTGCCCAATGGAAGCAACGCCAATTGGGTTTTCGTCAAAGGAGTCAAATAAGTTTTCGATTTTATCGCCTAGCTCCAGTTCAATCCTTTTTTTAATGTGCTCATATGGACGAGGGACAGAATGATCTTGGGCTCCTTCGAAAGCCTTGGTGTATGACTTGGGAAGCATACTTGACATGGTGGATATTTGCTGTGCAAGTTTTAAAAACAAGCCTTCTAATTCCATGAATACAGCTGCTATTTTTAAAGCCGATTTTTGATGAATGATTTCCAGTTTTTCAGCTTTGCTTTTTTTAGATAAAAATGGAGAATATATCTTGAAAATAATATAATTAACAAGTGATCCAATAAACAAGGCGTTCACCTTTTTTGCTCTGCCCGAAATCGTGTATTCCATTTGGTATAATTTACTTATTCAATATTGATAAACAAGGTGTCGACGGGTAAAAACTACCTTCGTTTTAACTTAGCAAGCAGTCGTAAAATTTCAATATAAAGCCATATCAAAGTAACCATTAAGCCAAAAGCGCTGTACCACTCCATGTATTTTGGCGCTTTACTTTTTGCGCCTTCTTCAATAAAATTAAAATCCATTGCTAAATTCAAAGCAGCTACTACAATTACAATCAGCGAAAACACAATTCCAAAAGTGCCACTTGAATGAATTAAGGGCACGTTAAAATTGAAAAAACTTCCAATAAACGAAACAAAATAAATTAAAGCGATTCCAATGGTTGCGGAACTAACGACCATTTTAAATTTTTCGGTCACTTTGATAATTTTCAGCCTATAAAGCAGTAACATGCCAAACAATACTCCAAAAGTAATAAGCAAGGCTTGCATTACTATTCCTGGAAAAGTAAGCTCCATAACACTTGATAAAGCTCCTAAAAACAACCCTTCAAACAGGCAATATATCGGAGCCAAATACATGGACCATTGTTTTTTAAATATGATAATCATGGCAATAGCAAATCCACCTAATCCACCCACAAGCATATAAGGCATAACCAAGCTCATTTCGTTGAGTTCAATAAGGGAATTCCAAGTATACAAAGCTCCCCCAAAAACCAATAACCCTAAAACGGCAATTTTATTTATTGCCCCTGAAACCGTCATCACATCGCTGTGATCACGTGATGGATTTATACCTTTAAAGGTATCTGCTCCAAAAGTTGGATTACTTGAACTGAATAATGACATCGTATGTTGTTTATAGTTTCAAAAATAAGGAAAGAAACATTAATTCAAAAGATTACTTTTTTACGCAATCATTAGTACAAGTAAGACTACTTTCATTTTAAAATCTTTTTTGACCTATCTTTAAGAAAAAATTCCATGAAAAGAATCACTGTAGTTTTTGTCCTTTTCCTTCTTTGCGTTTTTTCGCTTCAAGCTCAAACATTTACTTATCGCTCACAATGGGGCTCAAGTGGATCCGGATCAAATCAACTTGGTGCACCAAAAGGTATGACTATTGACGAACAAGGGAACTTGTACGTGGCTGACTTCAGCAACAACAGGGTGCAAAAATTTGATTCATCGGGAAGTTACTTAACAAGCATAACTGGAGGAGGACTAACATACCCTAAATTCGTTTGCCTTGATAAAGGAGGAAACATTTATGTAGCTGATAAATACAACATTAAAAAATACAGCAGTGCTGGAGCCTATTTAAAAAGTTTTGGAAGCGCAGCACATTACGGTATTGCTGTAGACACTGCTGGTAATCTGTTTGCCGTAGAACCAGTTAGCAGGACAGTTATAAAATATAGTCCTACCGGAGCAGTTTTAACAACCTGGGGAAGTTACGGATCCACCGACGGACAGTTCTTGGCACCTCACGACATTGCGCTTGATGATTCTATGAACGTTTACGTGGTAGATGCCCTAACTAAAAGCATCAATAAATTCACAAATGATGGTGTGTTTGTAGCGAAATGGTCAGTAGGAATTCAAGCAAGGCAACCCTTTGGTATTTTTATTGACAAGGATAACAGCATCTTCATTACCTGCAGTTTAAATGCTAACATAGGTAAATATTCAAACACGGGGAAACACCTAATTACTTGGGCTGGACCCGGAACTGGAGACGGCGAATTTTATTATCCTGCCGACGTTGTAATCAATTCAAATGGTGATGCATACGCAACAGATTACGGATATGACAGAATTCAATTTTTTTCATATTGTCCTAACCCTCCTGGTCGTCCTTCGGGAATTACAGGAACGGCAAATCATTGCCCGTCTGTGTTGAATCAAAAATATTCATGTAGCCCAGTTTCTGGTGCAACTGGATACAATTGGGTGGTTCCTACAGGTTGGTCAATTCAGTCAGGTCAAAATACGACAAGCATTGTAGTAAATGTGGGAACAGCTGGCCAGAATGGTTACGTCAGTGTTGCTGCATCTGATTCTTGTGGAACTGGGACGCCAGATAGTTTGCAAGTAGCATCAACTCCACTTCCTAACATTGTAATGCTTGACAAAAAACTTTGTCCAAACAACAGTTCCCTTTTTGATGCTGGAGCAGGTCATTCGCTTTATACATGGTCAGGTCCAATGGCAAACATTTCAACATCAAACAAGCAACAAGCTAGTTCTCCTGGAACATACAAAGTAGTTGTAACCAGTATTTATGGATGCAGCGATTCGGCAACGGCAAGCGTTATCGTAAAAAGTCACGACTGTTCCAATACGGAAAATTTCCCATGGTTATGGCCTTCGCATAAAAACTGGTTTGGGGCGACAAATCTTTTTACTGGGGTGCTGGTAGACATGGAAACTGGAATCCAACAAACACTTGGAAGTGTTTCTGGGGAAAGGGTGCAGCAATATGAAGGGTGCACCATTGCAAGTGACGATCAAGGAAATCTTTTGTTTTACTCCAGTGGGCGAACACTTCACACGGGTGTAGGAAGTGCAGTTCAAACTACTTACTCTGGTCTTTTGGCGGGAAATGAAGGTGGAGGTATGACAAGGACGTCTGCCGTTCAAGGAGTTATGACCGTTCGTCATCCTCTAGCTCCTGAAAAGTATTTTATATTCACTACTGATGATGCTATCAGCGCAACAGCTGGTTTAAATTATTTTACATTCGACAAACTAGGAAACAACGTTGCTCCTGTAGGAGCTAACCGACTAGGAACATACAGAACTTCAGAAGGAATAGCAGCAACAAGACACAAAAACGGAGTTGACATATGGATAACAGCATTAGGGGCAGAGTCTGAGTCCTTTTATAGTTATAAATTAACTTGTGAAGGTCTTGATACAGTACCTGTTGTTTCCAACATTGCACCAACCTATGCTGCAAGAGATCAGGAGCGTGGTGGATTAGCTTTTTCTTATGATGGTAACTATTTCGCGTGCACCGGAGGGTACTACGGAGAAGGAGTAAGAGTAACACTTTACAATTTTGACAACAGCACTGGTGGAATCAGTAACAGAAGAGACATAGGATCAACTTCGCATTCTCCGTATGACTTAATTTTTTCACCAGATGGTTCAAAACTTTACGTTTCCGAACTTGGTAAATTAGCACATTATGACCTGTCCGACCTTTCCCTATCCGATTCTGATATCAGGGATACAAGAACAGAAACAGGAATAAGTACCTATCAAGTAGCCTTGGAATATGCAGCAGATGGTTACTTGTACATTGCCGCTGGTAGTGGACGAGAAATCATTCGAATAGACGGAGATTATAACCTGGGAACCAATTTAACAAGCACTCCTCTTACAGGCTTTGTGGGTGCTCATGGATTACCAACAATGTACCTGCCTCCTGCTGAAAGTCCTCAATTTACATCAGACAGTTCAGTTTGTGTTGACAGTGGAATGGTAGATTTATCTGTTGTATGGTCACACTCTAAAGTAGCAGCCGAAGACTATGCAGGTAATTATGAATATCAAGGTGCTGGAATAGTTGACTCTTCAAAAGGAACTTTTGATCCAGCAGTAGCTGGTGAAGGTACGACAAGAATCTATTTTAAACCTGCTGGCAATTGCTCATTTCCAACTGATTCAATTGACTTGGTAATAATTAAATGCATTACTAGCACTAATTCAATTGCGACGGATCACTTTGCTTCGTTAAGTCCAAACCCAGCGCAACAAGTAATTAAATTGTATACGAATGGTTTAAATTATCAAGCTACTATATACAGTGTGGAAGGTAAAAAAATGGGGGGTTACAAGGTAACAAGTAAAGTTAAAAGCATTTATGTTGGAGACCTAAAAAAAGGACTCTACTTTGTTCACTTGCAAAATGAAGGTAAAATACAAGTTCTTAAATTTATCAAAAACTAACAGGGGTTTAAAGGGTGTCTTGTTGACTTATTAGTCAATGTCCAACATCAACACTTCTTGCTCTTCTCCCTCGTCTGCAATTCTAAGCCAGTTTCGGATAACGGACAAAGACTCTGTTTCAACTGAC
>JBLIBC010000167.1:0-5987 GCA_047632015.1 Glaciecola sp. | reverse complement strand
TTAAAAAGGTAACAACTTTATTTTCAGACCTCAGCGCGTGAGAAAAACAAAATTGGGGACTGCAACTTTTCGACGTAGGAGAACAGTGGCTGTACCAAAATTTTGGATGTGGGGGGAAGTGAATTTCATGTAATCAATTAGTCGTACTTTCAGACTTAAACGCAGTGGTGTCTGAAAGATGAATGATAAAGGCTTCTAGCCTTATTACGATTTACTTTCATGATAAAAGGTTATCATCTTTACAACCACGCTAACTTTTACAATCACTTTGAAGGACTGCTTCAATAGTGTTTGTTTATAAAGTTACTAGTAAGATGGGGTATGCGATCCGGGCTAGAAGCCCTGTAATAAAACTTTCAGACACCACTGCGTTTAAGTCTGAAAGTACGGGAGTACGGGCCTTTCTTACTCTAATTTGTTGTTTTGACCTTATGCCGAAGCCAATTCACCTTCTCCAACGGAGATAGCTTTCATTGCTTGCATAGACTCTCTTAAATAAACTCCTATCTCTTCCACTGGGCGGGATTTACCTAACCACAACCGCTTTTAAAACTTCAGTTACATCCCCAGATTGAACATGAACAAAGTAAACTCCGCTTTTATCAAGTTGAATCTCAATTGAGCTTTGAGAATTCGAAGGTGTAATTGCCTGAACTAACCGACCTGCTTGATCAAAAATTGCGAGAGCATTGATTCTTGATTCTCCTACTATTTTAAACTCTCCTCTATTTGGGTTTGGTGCAATGATAAAACTCAATTTTTGTATATCGGAATCTCCCAAATCATCACATCTCATAGTGGAAACATCGTGAACAACAATGTTGCGCACCTTGTTAGTTAATACGGCTGGATTATAATCAAAATATATATCAGCCCTATTAAATACATTGACAACAGGACTTATGTCACTTTTGGAATCAATTTGATATATTATTTTCCCATGACTATGGGGCTCATTATGAGCGCTGTCAGGCAACATGATGGAGTCGAATTGAAATTTCACCACATAATCATCATAATTTACTATTTGCAAATCATGACTTGAAGAAATTAATTTAAATGTCGCAAAATCAAGGTCGGAATCTAAACTGTCAATAACATGAATATTAACTGCTTCCGCATTTCCGGTATTCTGAAACCTGATCGTATAAGTTAGTGTTTGAGCCGAGTCTATCACACCATCTCCACATAACCCCATAGGATAAACCGCAATGTCATTCGGATCATATCCATTAATAATTGGGAATTGATAATTCTTCAAGTTATTTGTCGTATCGAAGTCACTTGCAAAAGACCCACCACTTACTTCAATATTCACTGTGTCACCTATGGAAGACATTAAACTCACATCAAATTTTATTTTTACTTTGAAAGTACTATCACCAAAGTTTAGCTTTTCATATTTCCAAAAAGCAACATAGCCATCAGTACTGTCGGCAGCAGGTATTGCACTGTTATAATTCAGGAGCGAGTCATATTTAATCCAAACCATATCACCGGCCTCTGCACATCCGTGATTAACAACTTCCAATTCTGTGCTGATGGCAAATCCAGGCCTAAATCCTATCGTTGAAAAAAAAGGTTCCACATCCATGTACCCTAAATTATCTGGTCCATCCATTACTGTAGAAACAGTATCGGTGCACCCCGTTGCATCTGTAACCACACAAATCACCTCGCCTACTTTATCCACATAAGCAATAGAATCTGTATAGTTTAACACATTTAAATACTTGAACTTATAGGGCTTGGTACCGTAAAGTCCCTTCATAACAACCGAACCAACGGTTGAATCACATGTAATTGCTTGATATTCTGAGATACCGACATCAAATTTACATTTAGATAATGAGGGACTGCCCTTTATCTTAACTAGATTACTTTTACTTACACCATTAAACGACTTAAATTCACCGCCAACCATAACTGATCCGTCATTCAAAATAGTGACCTCTTGAATTTCTCCGTAGCCATCAATCCCTGTCCCAGAATTAAAATTGACGTCGACCGATCCATCTGCATTTAACTGAATTAAATTGTTTGCTGGAACTCCGTTATACTTCGAAAAATTACCGCCGAACATGAGTTTTCCGTTAGCTGTAACCTCTAAATCAACAACCTTTCCATCAAATCCGGATCCACTTTTAAATGTGCTATCTCGCTTAAAATTGGAATCTAGCACCAATACATTATTTACAGTATCCCCATCGTATGTCAGGAAATCTCCCACTATAAAAAATTTACTACCTCTCTCTATAATTTTCGTTATGGGCTTCGAATTCGACGGAAATCCTTTAAACACACCTAAATGACCAATACTATCTCCATTTAAATCCAGAACATGCACACTTGCTTCATAGCCGCTTTCATAGTATGTATAAGATATAAAAACTTCATCCTGATTCGGTTTAGTAATATAGGAGGTTATTCCCGCTTCATCTACTCCACTATCTCCTCCAAAAGCTGCGTCATAAGACCCATCTTGGTTTAATCTAAAAACCCTTTTATCTGCTTGTGTCACTCCCCCATCATATTTCCCAATAGCTAAAAATTTTCCAGAAGTCAGAGGAATCATACCATCAATTATAACCCACCCATAATCAAAACCAGAAATTTTAAATAAAGAATCTCTTTGCCCGTTAGCTTGAAGTTTAACAACACTACTAGGTACCATATCACCATAAAAAAAACTAGTGTTTCCCATTAAATAAAGCTCCTCGTTTTCGTTCAAAAACATAAAGTCTTCAGGATTCGCTGGTGGCAGCCAATTTCCCGATCGATCCATCGTTGGAAATCCACCATTTGTCACAAAACTTGGATCATATTCACCTTTACTGTCCAACCTCGCGATTCTACCTTGCCTTTGATTCCCGATTGCGTCAAACTCTCCAAGGATGTATACTTTTCCTTGACTGGCTTCTACAATTTTATTGACTCTACCTCTAATTCCAGTACCCAAATTTTCAAATCCAGGCATCAGGTTTCCGCTAAAATCTATGTTAACCAAATTTTTAAAAGCCCTACCCCCATGAACACCAATTCTTCCAGCCAACAAGTAGCCATTAGTTTTTGGTTCCACATGCAAAACTTCATAAGTTTCAGGAAGCAACATTTGGCGAAATGTAGTGTCAATTGCTCCATCGGGAAAAATCCTAATTACACCCTCTGATTCATTCTGATAAAAAAAGTATCCATTATTTTCATACCCGTATACTAATATCTTATCGTCCGGTTGGACAATCATTTTCGTCCCAGTTTTAGAGGCCCAAAACATCTCGAATGTCTCGTCAATGCTAGCATTATCATTAAGTTTAGCCATTCCTCTACTCATGAACCCGGCCTGATAAGAATTACCAGCAATAACAGTTTGTCCAGTCGAAAGCGGTGCAATAGTTTCGATTTTACCATTTACGTCAGAGCCGTCAAATTTAAAACTATTATCCAACCGTCCATTTGGTAAAAATCGGGCTAAACCTTGAACACTAATAGTATCTCTAAAAGTAAATTTTCCGCATAAATAAAGTCTGTTAAACGAATCTATTTTAAAATCCAAAATCGAAGAGACATCATTAGTAAGCCAATACAAGTCAGAATAGTTTCCGAAAGAGTAATCTCGATTTCCGTCCTTGCCTAATTTAATTAAGTTGATCCCCGAAGAAATTTCATTAAATTTTCCTGCTAAAAACAAAGAGTCATTTCTCACAATCACTTTGCTAATTAGTCCGATCGTGCTATTTCCTCCCGCAAAAGCAAATGAGTTATCCAAAGTTCCGTTAGGAGATAACCGAATTATGTCCTGAACCTCTACTCCATTATATTCAGTAAAGGAGCCTGTAAGGATAATACTTCCATCACTTTGCAAACCAATGTCCGAAAAACCCCAGAACGATGACCCGCTAAATCCTGTACCCATCACAAAAGACGGATCTTCATCTCCATTAGGTAAAAACCTGGCAATTTTACTGAAACTATTATCATGGTATGATTCTCGGCCAATAGCAGTAACTCTTCCCAAGCTATCCACAACAGCTTTTTCAATATTAAATTTTGGATAGTTATTGTGGCTTCCAACATCGCTGGACATGTAATTGACATCTACACTTCCTGGTTCAGAACTTTGAGAATCTACTGTAATTGCACTAAGAAAACAAAAAACTAGGCTGAACAATGATTTAATTGGTGAATTGAAAGCTTTAAAAAAAACCAATAAAAAAAAATGTCTTAAGCAATACTGAAAATACTTCAAAATCGATTCTTTATCCATTATGTAAAAGTAAGTAAAAATTAAACTCTATTTCTTTAGTCAAGTATGCGCTACAGGGCAAACGCATCTAATTTCTCATGACCTTTAGTAAATATTGATTATCCCACCCCGCCATTTTTCTTCTTGCTTTAATTCCGATTTTGGCATCATATTTTTTCAATAAGTTTAGAGCGATTCTGTTAATTGTGGAGTAATTTTCTGCCGCATAACCTGCTCTTTTTCGAGAAGAATCTTCATTAAAAGCCACATCAAGAACCCAGTGAACTTTATTCTCAATACCCCAGTGTTTTCTGACACCTAGACCTATTTCTTTCACTTGATCTAAGCTACTTATATAGTGACTAGTTTCTTTTTCAATTTTACCTGTTGCTTTAAATTCACGGATACGTTCTATTCTAATAATTGAAGTCAATCCTTTCCAGTTATCACGTGCAAACACTAAGCTTAAATCAGTTAATATTGAACACTTTCTATTCTCAATTCTTCCATGTCCAAAATCTAACTCTTCAAAAACATCAACCACGGGGAGTGTTCTAAAACTATCTAAAATATCATCATGCAGTTCTTTTTGATTAGCTTTTACAGCAAGAATGTAGTCAGCTTGCTTATTAATAATTTTCTTTGCAATTGATTTTTGACAACCCATTGCATCAATTGTAATCACACAGTCTTTTATCAATAATGTATCTAACAACAAAGGGATAGCTGTGATTTCATTGGACTTTTCGTTCACTTTAAGTTGCCCCAGAATTAGTTCATTTTTATCAGCCCAAGCACTCACAATATGTGTAGCCGATTGGCAGCCTTGATTACGAGAACCGCACATTGTTTTCCCGTCAATACAAATAACTTCTCCTTTTGTTCGCTTATATATGTCACTTATCCATTTTGAAAAACAGCTTTCAAATTCTTGAGGGTCTAAGGAAGAAAAAAAACGATTAAAAGTATCGTGAGAAGGTATTCCATAAGGTAATTCTAAAAATGTTTCTAGCCACTCCTTTTTTAAAACCCCATAACGCGCTATTTCATTCCAAGATTCAGCGCCACTGAGTACTGATGCTATAGAAATGAAAATTATATCATCTAAAAGATGATAGCGAGTTCGTTCAACACGTGGATCTTTCATTTCTGAAAAATACGACAATAAATTTATTTTATCCATCCTTATAAGTATCTGATTATCAGATAAATATACAATAAATTAACGACTAAAACAAACTTAAAACACTGATAATCAAATGATTAAATAAACCACTATGGACTGAAAGTCCATAGTTTTTAATGTGACTAAAAGTCACGCCTCCGCACTAATCCAATGACGAAACCAGAATAAATAGTATTATAGAGTTACCCCCTTACGTCCCGAACTCCCTAATTTGTTGATATGAAGTATAAGGATGTTCTACCATTCTTTCAATTAATTTAGAAAGAATAGACTTCCTGTGAGTTCTTCTATTGAAGCGGAAAAAATATTCATTGATGTATTTTTCAAGGTATTTCCAATTACAATATGAATGTACTCCTCTTAACCAATTTTTGAAATTTCTGATTTGATTATGTAACATAGGGAAATTCCTACCCTTGTCAGAAAGGGTCTGTTTTAAATTCGGATAATTCTCTTTCAATGGTTGATAACCACTCCATCCATCGGCTAGAATTTCAGCATCATTACTGATGTGTTGGTCAAAAATTGGGCGCAAAGATTCAGCGCTAAAATCATCAA
>JBLIBC010000166.1:0-6005 GCA_047632015.1 Glaciecola sp. | reverse complement strand
ATTTTTAGCTGGTGATGTAAATCCAGACAGTGCTGTGGCAATGATTAAAAGTCATTTTGGTGAGTTTAAATCCAAAGAGATTCCACCTTATTTATTTGACAACAACCATTACTTTGACAAAGTGCAAGTTAAGCACATGACAAGTAAGGAAGCTGAGCAATTAATGATAGGGTACCGTTTTTCAGGAGCAGGAACACAAGAAAGCTACATGATTGAAATGGTAGACATGCTTTTGAATAACAGAACAGCAGGTTTATTTGACATCAACATAAACCAAGCTCAAAAAGCAGTGAATGCTTTTTCATACCCATATGTATTAAAGGATTATTCAACTCATGTCATGGGAGGAACTCCGAACAAAGGACAAAGCTTGGAGGACCTTAAAGCTTTAATATTTAGTCAACTTGACCTATTAAAAAAGGGAGAATTTAATGAGTGGATGATAGAGGCAGTTGTAAACGACTTGAAAAAAAGCGAAACCAACAGTGCGAGAAGCAACAAACACAGAGTGTCATCCATGAGTGATGCTTTTGGAAAAAACATTCCTTGGGAAGTGCAGTCTAAACATTTTGAGCGCTTAAGTAAAATTACAAAAGAGGAAATTGTAGCTTTTGTAAACAAGCATTACAAAAACAACTACGTGACAGTATTCAGACATCAATCCGACAGCACCAATAATTTGCAAGTCCAAAAGCCTGAAATTACTCCTATTGATGTACCAGCAGATAATCGATCAGAATTTTTACTTGAATTCTCAAACCGGCCGACACCAAAAGAAATTAAGCCTGTATTTGTAAAATACTTGGAGGAAATAAGCATGACAAAATTGGATTCATCTAGAAACTTATTTTATCAAAAAAACGAACAAGACAGCTTGTTTAGTTTAAGTTTCGTGATTCCTATTGGGAGCAATCACAACCCTCAATTATCGATGGCTATTAACTATGTGGATTTATGTGGGAGCACCAATTTATCATTGGCTGAGTTGAATGAACAATGGTATAAACTAGGAATTGATTTTAACATAGGGGTGGGTGAAGAGGAAAGTGTTATCTCGCTGAGTGGCTTGGCTTCGAACATGAACGCAGGAATCAATTTAATGCAAAAAAGACTTTTCTCTATAGTTCCGGACAGCATGCAACTCCAGTCGTTAAAAGCAAAATCTAGTCAGCTAAGGGAAAATAGTTTAACAAACAAACGTCACATTTTGTGGACAGGACTTAAAAACTATTTGGTTTATGGCGAAAATTCACCCTACATGAAATCACTTAGCAATGATGCAGTGAATAAAATTTTTAACAGCGAACTTTTAACCACGTATTACACAGCATTAAACAATGTAAACGAAGTGTATTATTATGGTCCGTTACCAGAATTCAAAGTAAGTGCTGCTATTCCAATAATTGGATCTGGTCAAAATGAAAAGTTTGAGTTAAACACCTTTGCGAGGCTAAACACCAAAGACGAAAATGAAATATACTTTCTGGACTTTGAAATGCAACAAGCTGAAATTTTAATGATGCACAAGGGACTTCAGTTCAGCAAGGAACAGTTGCCAGTATTGACATTGTTTAATGAATATTTTGGTGGTGGTATGTCGTCCATTGTATTTCAAGAAATCAGGGAAAAACAAGCCCTGGCGTATTCAGTTTATGCAGGCTACACAAAAACTAAAAAGAAGGAAGATCCTCATTACACCCTTGCATACATAGGGACGCAAGCTGACAAATACGAGGAGGCTATTACCGCTATGCTTAACATATTAGAAAAACTACCTTACGATTCCTTGAAGTTTAATCAAGCTAAGGAAGCTATTATGCAAAAATACGCTAGCAACAGAATAGCAGAACATGGTATGCTTGGAGCATATCGAACGGATAAGAAAATGGGTTACGACTACGACAAGCGTAAAGATACTTATGACAGCATCAAGGGTTTGTCTTTCCAAGATGTCGAAACATTCTTTAATAAAAACATCAAGGGCAAGAAGTTTAGAATTGCCGTTTTAGGTGATGCTAACAAAATTGACTTAAAGGTATTGTCAAAGTTTGGAGTGGTTAATCAAATAAAACTCGGAGAAATATTTCCTTACTAACTTAGTGACTAGTCCCCTGTCCAAACTAAAAAAAACAGCATGAAAAAAGGAAGTTTAGTAATTATATCAGCATTGCTGCTCATCGTTTATGTGTTTATTAAAGAGGAAAGTCAACAAAAGAATATTGAAATAGGAACTGAATTTTACGTAGGAACCTATACGAAAAACAGCAGCGAGGGTATTTATAAATATTCATTGAGAACTGACGGCACAATTGATTCTTTGGGATTGGTTGCCAAAACTGAAAACCCGTCGTTTTTAGTGAAAAGCATTGATAAAAAATACTTGCTGTCTGTTAACGAAAATGAAGAAGGGACTGTTGAATCTTTTGAAATAGAAAATGATAGTTTAAAATTTATTAATCGCAGTTCAACAGGTGGGGCTCACCCTTGCTTTATCACGATAAACAATAAAGGTAATGTGCTAGTGGCCAATTACACTGGCGGAAATGTCGGATTGCTTCAACTGGCTGGAGATGGCAAAATATCACATTTGTTAGATGTTCAACAACATTATGGTAACGGCAGTAGCTTGGACAATCAAAAATCACCGCATGCTCATAGTGTTTGGTTTAATGAAGCTGACAATAAAATAATATCTGTTGATTTAGGAACAAACGAATTAATCATGTCGTCGATAGATTACAATGAGAATCGTTTCATAGACTCGTCTCAATACAAAATAAAAATGGCTCATGGAGCTGGCCCAAGACACTTGACTTTTCACCCAAAAAAAAATTGGATTTATGTGGTAAATGAAATTAACTCCACAGTAAGTTTACTTATTAAAGAGGAAGAAAATTATGTTGTAAAATCATCTTATTCTACTTTACCCGAAAACTTTGAAGGTGAAAACAATTGTGCGGACATACATGTTTCCGATGATGGGAAGTTTCTTTACGCTTCCAACCGTGGACACAACAGCATTGTGATTTTTTCGATTAATACTAATGGTGCGCTGACGCAGTTAGGACTGCAGTCTACAAAAGGAAATGCTCCACGTAATTTTTCACTTTCTCCCGACAACAAATTTATATTAGTAGCTAATCAACTTACTGAAAACATAGTATCCTTTAAAAGGAATGCTAAAACAGGATTGTTAACCTACGTGATGGAAGTAAAAGCTCCGACTCCTGTTTGTATTTTGTTTTAACATCAACAAATTGTTTTTCTATTCAATACCTAACTAACAACTATTTTTTACCTTTGCGACCCTAAATCCGACATTCAATTAAAATATTATGGCTGAATTAAACAAATACAGTAAAACACTTACTCAAGACCCAACTCAACCAGCATCACAAGCTATGCTTTATGGAATTGGATTAACCGAAGAAGACATGAGCAAAGCTCAAGTTGGAATTGTGAGTACTGGTTACGAAGGTAACACGTGTAACATGCACTTAAATGGCTTTGCAAAAGACATAAAACAAAGTGTAATTAAAAGTGATTTAGTTGGATTAATTTTTCATACCATAGGAGTAAGTGATGGTATTAGTAATGGAACAAAGGGAATGAAATATTCTTTGGTTTCTCGTGACATAATCTCAGATTCTATTGAAACAGTAGCTAATGCCCATTATTACGATGCGATTATTCCTGTTGTAGGTTGTGATAAAAACATGCCAGGAGCAATGATTGCATTGGGCAGGTTAAACAGACCTTCAATTTTAGTATATGGTGGAACCATCGCTGGAGGTGATCATTGTGGAAGAAAATTAGATATTATTTCTGCTTTTGAAGCTTTGGGATCGAAAACAAAAGGTGATATAGACGATAAAGAGTACAAAGAAATTATTAAAAAATCTTGTCCAGGAGCAGGTGCTTGCGGCGGAATGTATACAGCAAACACAATGTCTTCAGCTATTGAAGCTTTAGGTATGAGTTTGCCATTTAGTTCATCCAACCCAGCGAAAACAAAAGAAAAAGAAGAAGAACTTTCAAGAGTTGGTGCTGCAATGAGGCACTTATTGGAAATTGATTTGAAACCTCGTGACATCATGACAAAAAAGTCATTTGAAAACGCGTTAAGGTTAATTATTATTCTTGGTGGATCAACTAATGCAGTGATGCACTTAATTGCAATGGCTCATTCTATTGATGTTGATATAGACATTGATGATTTTCAAAGAATGAGTGACGAAACTCCATTTCTTGCAGATTTAAAACCAAGTGGTAAATACTTGATGGAGGATTTACATGCAGTTGGTGGAGTTCCAGCTGTAATGAAATATTTGCTAGAAAGAGGTTTGCTACATGGAGACTGCATGACTGTGACAGGTAAAACAGTCGCTGAAAACCTTGCTGACGTTCCAAGATTAAAAGAAGGACAAGACATCATCATGGACATCGATAAACCAATCAAAAAGACGGGACACATCCGAATTCTTTACGGAAACCTTGCTGAAGAAGGGGCCGTAGCAAAAATTACAGGAAAAGAAGGTGAACTGTTTGAAGGACCAGCCATTGTTTTTGATGATGAATTTGATGCTATTGACGGAATATTAAATGGTGAGGTAGTAAAAGGAAATGTAATTGTGATCAGATACGAAGGCCCAAAAGGAGGTCCTGGAATGCCAGAAATGTTAAAGCCTACCTCAGCAGTAATGGGAGCAGGACTTGGAAATGACGTTGCGATGATTACTGATGGTAGATTCTCTGGAGGATCTCACGGATTTGTGGTTGGCCATGTTTGTCCAGAAGCTCAAGAAGGAGGTACAATTGCATTAGTAAAAAATGGAGACATCATCACAATCGATGCAGTTAGTAACACGATTAACGTAGCAGTTTCAGAAGATGAGTTAGCTCAACGAAAATTGAAATGGGAACCAAAAGTGTTACCAAAAAGAGGTGTGCTAGCTAAATACGCTAACCACGTGAGTAATGCCAGCACTGGATGTGTTACGGATGACTTTTAATAAAATTTAAAAAGTAACCAAAAGCACCAAGGGTAACTTTGGTGCTTTTTTAATGGCACTAATTATGACTATTTCATCCTCAAAGAAGATAACATCCATTCTCCTTTTTTGTTTTATAATCCTGAAAACTACTCAAAGCCAAGTTCCAACAAATGGTGTGGACAGCATATATTCTGTTGCGTATTTAGAAGAATGCTCCTTAACAGTGGACAACGATTCTAAGCTTTGGTGCACAAGAAATGGTTTGGAAAACACAATAAAAAAACAATATGTTATTCCATTAGTACTAGGTGATTATTCCGATAACGACTCTAGCCAGTACCCTGTAAGTTTTACTGTTGATAGGGACGGATCAATAAAAGACATATCAATACAGAACGTGTTAAATGACACTGTCTTGACTGCTATAAAAAGTGCCCTAAAAAGCGTTGTTTTTTATCCGGCCAAAAACAATGACGGTCTCAATACTGCATCTAAATGGAATGTCAATTTGAATTCAAAAAAATTCAATTCGATAAGAGCATCGAAAAAATGTGTATTACAACCTGATTCTTGCCGACAGGAATATGCAGGATCAAGCCCTAATGAGTTTGTTGGAAAAATGCCAACCCTTCCTGGTTGTGACACTGTGCTTTTTGAAAAGCGACACACTTGCACTGGACAAAAAATTCAAGAGTATATTATGAGTAATTTCGATATGCCAAAGCTTGCTAGAAAAAAAGGATCTAAAGGAGTAATGTATGTCAACTTCGTAGTGGACAAAAAAGGAGAGGTAATTAATATCAAAATTCTAAAAAGTATTAGCGACGAGTTAGACAAAGAAGCTATACGAGTAATTAACGCTTTACCAAAATTTAACCCAGGTTCAACTATGGGTATCCTTAAGTCTGTAGCGTACACTATTCCCATTCGAATTGGAAGCGAGTAGTTTGACCTAACTCCATCACCTTTTCAAGGAGAAAAAACTGAAGATTAAGTACTATCAATCTAAAA
>JBLIBC010000165.1:0-6008 GCA_047632015.1 Glaciecola sp. | reverse complement strand
CAATAAAGTGTTCCTTCCCACCTCGTATTCCATGGACAAGTATGATGGTTCCTTTTACTGAATCAGTATGGCTCTCACTTAGGTATCCTGTCAATAGTAAACTGTCATTTGAATAATACTCAATAGGTCTTCCTTTAAGCTGACTTCCTATTTCTACGTATCGAATTTGCCGGTTTTTCTTTTCGACTTCAACCGACGGACTACGAATTTCAACCATCAGTTTAGGTACTAAAAAGTAAAAAACCAATGAAGCACATAGCAATCCAAATAATGCTAAATACCCAATCCACTTAACGAATTTTATTTTCATGTTAACTGAACTAGAATAAGCAGGAATTATTTTAACTGGACTTGATAAATAGTATTTGTATAATCTTAATAGATGTTAAGATTACTCTTCATTGTTCAAGACGCGATAATTCACGTTAACTGCGGCATCTACGTACTTTCACATTTAAGCGAAGCGGTATGTGAAAGGTCTATCTCGTTGGGCTTCCAGCCCAGTTAATAATTATTCAAATAAACAAAGGAAAGTCAATATTGAACTGAATCCTAAGAATATAGCGATCCGGGCTGGAAGCCCTATAATAAACCTTTCACATACCGCTTCGCTTAAATATGAAAGTGCGGGGTGTTAAAGCACAGCACAAATTTCATTCGCCCAACCCCTCATATTTCAATTCTACGTTATCTAATGTTTCTAGCTCTTCATCAGTATTAGCAGCTTCGCTTTGACCTCCTTCACATTTAAATGCATTCAATCTAAACACATTCAATTGCCTTGTATCTTCAGCTACTGCTGCTTGCTTTTTCTGTAGTGCTTTCTTTTTCTTAGAAATTCTGGCTTTAGCTATTTCTCTTTTTTTCGCTAAAATCTTAGCCTCCCTTTCTCTTTTTGCATTTGCTGCATCCGTAATTCGTTTTCGACGCGCTATTTGGTTTTCAAATTTCCTCAGTCTTTGTGTTAAATTCTTTTGAACACCAAATTCACGTAAATGAGCTCTAATGGCAGCCTCACTACTTGGAACCAATTCAATCGACACCTCACTTCCGTCATATGGATTGTATCGTTGTTTAGCAAATTTAAAATTGCTGCCGTCTTTTGAAATCGCCAAACAAAAAGTATTGGTCATCCCTCTAGCTCCTATGGAACCTACCTTCGGTACCCTTACAGACGCTGTACCTTCACTTAGGACCAGCGGAGTTAAGTTGTCTACTGCGCTCAAAAATTGATACACCTCAGTTACTCCCTTATTTCCTTTATAATTAATCACAACCTCTTCGCTTCCTTTTGATAACAAATGTAAGTAGGCATCAATGTTTACCCAACCTCCGCTTGCCCATGTAAAAGCATATGAGTTTGAAGTGGCAACTGAATTATTGGCAGATTTAATTCCGCTTCCATTCGTCACTTCATTATTAACAAAACTTGTGGTTGTAACTTCCACTTCTCTTTTATTCCCACCTGCAACCGCCCCCTCTCCCTTGAACAACTTGCTGTTCCTTTTCACTTCAGCACTGTAATTATTTCTAAGGTTATTTATCTCAGATTCATTTACCTCATTTATTCTTCTTTCATAATTTTCTTGATCACTTTTAAATTCTCGTAATTTCTTGTTGTAGAACCTTGACAGAAACTTTTGATGCAAGTTTACGCCCTCAATGTTCGTTAGTTTTTCCGCAGCAAAAATTTGAAATCGCTTTTTGATTCCACCAGAACAAAAGTCAGCTACAATTGAATCTGAAACGTATAAATCTTTCGTCAAATTATTAACGTAAATATTCAATATTGCATCCGCATCTGACGTGTTATGAATTACGGCTATCCTTTTTTCAAACTCCTTGGTAGCAAGAAATGTTCTTTCAAACTCGGATACTCTAATGGATTTAATTGCATTTGGGCTAATACCGCAAATCCAATCTTTATTTCCTAGTTCCAAAGGTGGACCATCAGTGTAACTGTAATCAATAATTTCAGAAATTGTATCTGCAGTCGGTAAATTAAATCCAGAATCTCCTTTCGATTTCCCTGATAACTTCTTTGCTAGTTTCCCTAGTTGATTAAATGAATCATTAACAGGCGCATCCCCAAAACCGACGCTTCCTCTGGTCAAATTATAATAAATCTTATCAACTGTGCTTGAACTAAATTTTACATGTTTTCTAAAAGGCAATTCCTCTTCCACAGCATCTTCAAAACCCTCAGGTAAAAAATTCAACAATGAAAAGTCCACGTTTACTAAATACTTTTTAAGAGGTTTAGGGTTTTTCCAGTTCACTTTTCCATCTTTAACTTCTCCTTCAAACGCCATCATCCCCGACACTTTTTCATCGGTAGGAACTTCTATGTACAAAGGTCTTTTTGCATCAACCATGACTGATTTACCTTTTGATAAAAATTCAAAATGCAACATCCCTCCTGTTTGCAAAGCCTTGCCATTTGCACTTGTAGTTAAATTGTACAGTACCATGTCATCTAAATTAACAGCTTCTAACACTTTAACTTCAACTATCCCTGTCACCACTGATTGATCCTTATTAATAAAAGCGTTTTCAGGCACTACAATTACAGTCCCATCTTTCGTTTCAATCAACCCTCCTTCTGACGTTCGGATGTCATAAGTTTGAACATCAGGTTGTACCCACATTTTTAAGCCATTAAAGTCGATTAACCCATCTTCCTGTTCTGGTGATTCTTGAGCTTTTTGCTTGATTAAAGTCGACGCCTTTGAACTTGATTTTGAGACACCACCTGTACTTCCATTTGAAAAGGAATCGACTGATGATGTTTCTTCTGCTTCACTTTGATCAACCGCTCCTTCTCCAGGCGCCTCCTCACACATTATCACGTCATTCTCTTCGGACTCCTCTATAACATCCAATTCCTCGGTACTGGTAACCTCTTCTATGTTTTCAGACCTCACCTGTTCATCAACTACCACACCCTCACCTCCAACATTCATAAAATAAAACATCGCCCCAGCTGCAACCGCAACTACCAACCCGCCAACAATCCACTTTTTTAAAGCTCTATTAAACGCAACCGATTTTCCAGCTGCATGCATCTCATTTCTTAATGCTGTTCTCGAAATTGCTACCTGTAAATCACGCTGTGTTTCCACCTGATCACCAAACTCTGAATCCGTAATCAACCTTGACTCTACTGCTGCTATCTCTTCCGTCGAAAGACCACCTGAGATGTACCTTTCGATCAATTCTATATCTTGTAATTCTTTTCTCATGACTGGTAGCTTTTAGATTGAACATTCCGTGCTAATACAATTGCTTTTTCAATGCACTTGTACTTCTGTGTCTTTGCTGAATTTACGCTGGTAAAACCAAGTAAATTAGCCACCTGTTTCATCGATTCTTTCTTGAAGTAAAACAATTCAAATATCTGTTTGCATTTTTCAGACACTTGATCAATCACAGTTTCCAACTGCTTTAATTGTTCTTCCTTCTCCGAATCGTAATCTAAATCCTCGTCAATAAGAATTAAAGTATCACTCCATTCTAATTCAAATTTTCGTTTTGTTTTTTTTAGCTCATTCAACCACAAAAATCTTGTAATTCCATATAAGTAAGTTGATAGTTTCGATGTTAATTCAAATTTTGGATTACTTACCTTTTCAATAAGTAACAGGAGAGCATCAGTAAAAATTTCCTCCGCTTCCTGCTTGGTTCCACCCGACCTGCATATGTTCACCTCAATTTTAGGGAACTCCTTATATAAAACCTGCAAAGCTTTATTCCGCTTTCCAGACCTTAAATTTTGTATGATTTCTTCGTCTTTCATAAAGTGCTTTTCTTCTTTATGTAATGGATTTCAAAAAGGTAACCTTTTAATTGAAATTATTTTTAATAATTGAACACTTTTCACAGGGAGACTTGATTAATTAGTCTAAACTTTCCATTTACAATGCGGTAAGTGTAGTCTTCAAATGTGGCAGAATCGCCTTCCTTTAGATCCCGGAATCCATTATAACTTTTATCCATAGTATGCACAGAACCTCCTGTTTTTAAAGCTAGGTTAAGGTAATCAACGTGAAGATCGTCAAACACTCCACACAATATAACATGCACAGGATTCGAAATTTCACTCATCAGTTCGATGTCTTTGATGTTGGCATTGTTGTCGGCAACCATGACTACATTTTGACAATAGGGGAATTCCTTTTCGCCTTTAAGTATTGCCTCAATGTTATTCTCGGCTCTGTCTCCGCCTCTACCAGCACGCATTGTTTGTTTTGCTAGTGAATGCGTTTGATTAAAGCTTGAGAACACCGATTGATGTATTCCTCCAGTTTTTCCTATTATTTTGTTCTTGTTTTCAATACCGTCTCCATCATTAAAAAACACGGTACTTTGTACTTTATTTGCTTTTGATTGCATTTTAATCCACTTTAATATTTGTGCTGTGTAAGCATACATGCTTCCAGTTAAATCAGCCACTATCATTATTTTTGACCACGATTTATTCCGCCGCATTACTTTAATCACTGACGAATCTTTTTGATAGTACAATGACCTGCCTCTAGCTAAAAAATCTTTGGTATATACTGGTTCACTTGATTCAAGTGAGTTAAGTGACTCTACCGTTTTCTTGTTTTTTATCGTGTCGTTTCCTTTCCAATCACTTTCAGTAATCGGAGCCGAAATTAATCGGTTAGCTTTATTTTGCACTGTTATTTTTGCTGTGGAATTCACCACATTCAATTGCATTATAGGTTCGTCAGAATCCGCAACCGACTCACTAACAATTTTTTCAGACTTCGTAATCCTGTAAGTAACTGCTTTGATTGGCTTATCATTCAGTAGCTGATCCAACAAAAACAGCTCCTTTTTCATTGACATTTTTGTAGGTATTGGAAGATAAGTAATGACTAAGCCATGAAACATTTTTCGCGCCTCTTCTACTCCTTCAAATTCAACTTGCCGAATGGTTTGATATACCACCTTTTTGTTTGACTTCAAGGTTGGAAATATTGATTTAAGCTTTTTAAGCCTATTTACATTTAGGTCCTTTAACACTACTCCCCTGGGAAAATCAGTGCAAACAATTTCTACTTTCAAAACCCTGTCAGCCTTAACTCCTTTAAAAATTGGTTTGTTTGTTAAATCAAACTGCCCAAATTCCATGGGAATAAACAGCTTTTCGCCATATTCCAAAGTGGGTCTGTAAATATTAACTTGTTTTTCTTTTTGAGCAATAGATATTACTGTGAGCAATAGCGCTCCCGTAACTAGTAGGACTTTTTTCATGATCTTAGTTTTAATAGACATTCGTTTGATAGTGAATGTCAAAAAATGAAAAAAGTAACTTATTGATTGATTTGCTCTTCTTTCAATATTTCGTCAAGCGCAATGATTTCGGCATTTTGAATGTGACTTTGCCAAAGCGTTAAATTAGATATTACAGCTGCTACTGGTAAGTGTTCAGAAAGTTGTGAAATCCATGTGATTCTGAATCCTTCTTCAAGAGTAATTTCGGATGTAGACATCTGAGTGTCAAGAATTTTTGTAGCCAAAGAATCAGAAAAAATAGGCTTAATTAATGTTTTAAAATTGTCGATAGAATTTATCAAATCACGTCCATGTTGCCCATCTTCATGCACTATAAAGTACTGGACTGCCACATACTGATCACCCATGCCTCCGTTTGCAAGTTCTAAAATGTCACTTTTGTTTTTTTCAATTGTATTAATTGCCTCTTGTGCGGCATCTTTTATTTGTCCAATCTCACTTGCTAATGTCGGATCACTCAAAAGCAAATCATACATTTTATCAAGCTCTTGAGATCTTACAAAGACAATCTGATTGTCTATTGATTTTTCAAGTTGAACAAAGTCATCAAGTAAATTGTTTGAAAGGAACCGCCCTCCAGTGGCCACCAGCACAAACGCACCCAGCCCTATGATTACCACAGCAATGACTTTACGGCCTGTTCCAAATTTCTTTTCAGGCTCGATATCACTTTTGATGAAAAGTCCTATCAATACTCCAATAGC